>JAFDHS010000405.1 GCA_019308655.1 Deltaproteobacteria bacterium | reverse complement strand
CAATTCCGAGGACACCTTACTTAATTATTCTCCTCTGTGTCTCTGCGGCTCTGTGTGAAAAAGTTTTTCAGCAATAAGTTCTATTTGCTTGTCTTCCAGGTACGGATGCATGGGAAGGCTGAAGATTCTTTGCGAACAATCCTCGGATATCGGGAAACTGCCTTCCTTGTATCCGAGATATTTATAGGCCGTCTGGAGGTGAAGCGGTTTGGGATAGTAAATTGCCGTGGGGATTCCCGCCCCCTTTAATGTGTTTTGGATATTGGATCGACATTCGGAATTTTCGGCCAGTATCGAATACTGTGCCCATGCGGATTGCAATCCTGAAGGAATATGCGGCGTTGTCAGCTTGAGATTGTCGGAATCGGACAGCAGGTTCGTGTAGCGGGTGGCAACCTGCCGGCGGGCTTCCAGCTCCTTGGGAAAAGCGGCCAGTTTGGGAATAAGAATAGCGGCTTGGAGGGTATCCAAGCGAGCGTTCAGACCGATGCGGGCGTTGTCATACTTATGGCCGCCCTTGCCGTGAACGCGAATGGACGCCATAATTTCGGCGATTTCGTCGTCATCCGTGAAGACGGCGCCGCCGTCACCGTAACAACCCAGGGGTTTTGCCGGGAAAAAGGAGGTGCAGCCGATATCTCCCAGCGAGCAGGCTTTCCTGCCCTTGTACTCTCCTCCCAAACCCTGAGCGCCATCCTCGATAACAAAAAGGCCTTCCGCTTCGGCAACGGCATTAATTTTGTCGTAGTCACAGGGCAGTCCGAAGAGATCGACGGTGATAATCCCTTTCGGGGATAATTCCGCATGCTTCGGAAGCGGATGGATGGAGGCGTCATTGGCTTTGAGTGCCTGAATGGCGAGTTTGAGTTTGTCGGGATCGATATTGAAAGTTTGGGGGTCAATATCCACGAAAACAGGGGTTGCGCCCAGAAGGCTGATGACTTCGGCCGTGGCAATGAAGGTGAACGGCGTCGTGAAAATGGCGTCGCCCGGACCGATGCTCTTGGCCATCAGGGCCATCAGCAGGGCATCCGTGGCCAGTTTTTCTTCCAGTTCCTTGACTTCCGGTCCCATGATGTAGCGGCCATGGGTAAGAACTTTGTGGATACCTTTCTCCAATCGTGGGAAAATGGCTCGCTGTTGTGCCGCCAGGTTTACAAAGGGAATTTCGGCGGCATTGTTATCACTTGCATCTCTGATCCAGACCAGAGCTTCGGCGGGCGTCCGCGCGGAAATTTCCCCCAGGTTATCAAACGAACCATCCTCGGTAACAATGCAGACTTCGGATCCGGAAAGACTTCGAGCGGTTGCGGCGATTTGGGCATCTTCAAAGTCATGGGCCGCCTCATATATCTCTTTCCGGTCAAAACCATAACTGGTCAAAACCGAGACAAAACTCAGCAGGTTGTTCATCAACGCCGCAACAAGAGGTTTAACTTTATCCGTGGAAACGCCTTTTCGCTTGAGTACCTTTTTTGCCACATAATCCAAAGTAGCAAGGGCTGGAGCCGCCACCCACAGCTTAACCCCCGTGGCAACGGATTCATCGATAAGCGATTCAGTGATCTCGGCGGAATTTTCGCGAACCCAAAGATCGATAATAACGCTCACATCAAGGACAATGTCTTTATTTGCCGTCAAGATACTTCTCCTCAAGATGCTCATGCCAGATTTCTTTATAATCTCCGGCTGTCAAGAACTTGCCGGGCTTCCCATCCCGCCTGCAACCCAGAATTTCATCGAGCTGCCCGCGAATATTGAAAGCGCCGGAAGCGGTATCAACCAACCTTTCGGTTTTTTCCCGCTTTGCTATCACTTCAGCGGGAATTTCTATACGAATCTTAAATACTTCACGGGACAGACGAATATTTTTGGGCAACTCAAGCCGCCCTTTATTGTAAGTGGCTTCTATTTGCATATTTTAACCTCTTTTTATCTCACACAGAGAACACGGAGTCACAGAGGTTTCTTTTTTAAAAATATTATTACCTCTGTGTCCTCTGCGGCTCTGTGTGAGAAAATTTTTCTTTTATACCTGAATCGCATTTTTCATAGGATTTGTCGCAGGCCAGGCATTCCAGATCATCGGTGAGTCGTTCCCCGCACTCGCAAACCCATCCGATGCGTCTGCCGGGATTGCCAACAACCAGGGCATGATCGGAAACGTTTCGATTCACTACGGCACCGGCGCCCACAAACGCATACCGTCCGATGGTCGCACCGCAGACGATGGTGCAGTTGGCGCCAAGAGTCGCTCCTTTTTTAACCAGAGTGGGCCGCAGCTGATCCATTTTGCGAATTTCGGCGCGGGGATTGTAGATATTGGTAAAGACCATGGACGGTCCGCAAAAAACGCCATCTTCCAGGGTCACGCCCTTGTAGACGGAAACGTTGTTCTGGATCTTGCATTGTTGACCCATGCTTACATCCGGTCCAATTACCACATTCTGACCAATGTTACAGTTTTTACCGATCCTGGAACCCGAAAGAACAAATGCCAGATTTTGGTTTTATCCCCGATTTCGCAATTTTTGTCAACGATAGCCGTTTCATGGATAAACGCATCAGGATAGAGGCCCCCTTCGCCTGAGGAAGGAGGAGAAACCAGTTTCGGTGGTGTTTGAGATCCGAGATCCGTGGTTTGAGACGAAAACGCAGATGCTTTGCCAGGCGTATCAAGGGATCCCTGGGCGGCATTCAGTACGTTCAGGACATCGAGGCCTTCTCTGCCGTCGGTTAAAGGATGCTTTCCCTTTGCCATACAGTCCAGAAAATGTTTACATTCAAGTTTTAAGGGTTCATCCTGGGGAATATCCACCCGTTCGGGATCCGCCTTTTCCGGAACCGGTATATTGTTTTGCCAATTGATCTGATGAGGGTATATAAGCAACTTGTCTTCCCAGGGCTGTGTATCGTCAAAGACCGCCATTTTTTTGTCACCGACCACCACCAGTTTTTTTTGTCACCGACCACCACCAGTTTCTGTTCTTTAAACGGATGCAGCCAGGATACAAAGATATGGGCTTTAAGCCCGGAGGGGAATTCAAGGTGGGTTGTGGTCACATCGGCAATGCGTTTGTGCAGATAATTACCGCCGGTGGCAAAGACGGAATCGGGCGCTTCCCCGGCCAGAGATAGAATCATGGAGATATCATGGGGAGCAAAGGACCAGAGGATGTTCTCCTCCCGCCTTATTTTCCCAAGATTCAAGCGGTTGGAATAAATGTAGTTGATTCTTCCCAGATCTCCGCTATCTGCAAGCGCCTTTAACTCAACAAAGACCGGGTGGTACTGCAACAGATGACCGACCATCAGAACCCGATTGTTTGTCTCGGCTGTCTTTATCAGCTCCCTGCCCTCTTCCTCGTGTAAAACCAGGGGTTTTTCCACATAAACATGCTTGCCGGAAAGAAGCGCTTCACGGGCCAGGGTATAATGGGTTTCAGCCGGCGTCGCGATCACGATTCCCTGGATATCTTTGCGGGAAAGCAACTCGGAAAAAGCCAGACCTCGGAAAAAGCCAGACACATTTCCACGTCAGGATACTGCTCCTTGAATTGCGCCAGGACCATTTCGTTTTTATCACAGATAACTTTCAGCGCACCCAGGTTATGGTAATTGCGGACCAGATTTTTTCCCCAATACCCGCTGCCCACAACGGCTATGCCGGGAATATGGGTTGGGTTTGTATCTTCCATATAATTCACCTGTAAATCACTTGAATCTTTATTCGTTAATATCCGACAGCATTTTGACAACTTGCTGTTGTTCTTCTTCGGTCAGGTAAGGATGCATGGGCAGGCTGAAAATCCGCCGGGCATAGTCCTCGCTTATGGGAAAATCCCCTTTTTTGTAGTCGAGAAAGTTAAAAGCGGTTTGGCGATGCAAAGGGTTGGGATAATAGATGGCAGTGGGGATACCCTTTTCTTTAAGCCTGGTCTGGACTGTTTCGCGATAGTGTTCGTTCTCGGCAAGAAGGGAATACTGAGCCCATGCGCTCTTGAAACCGTCAGGAATAATCGGCGTCGCCAGTGATGCGCATTTTGAGATTAATTCCGTATACTTTTGCGCTGCTTGTTGCCGCAGGTGGATTTCCTCGGG
>JAFDHS010000025.1 GCA_019308655.1 Deltaproteobacteria bacterium | reverse complement strand
GTTCACATGGGCGGCAGATGCATTGACTGCGGTTTGTGCGAAGATGCCTGTCCCATGGATATTCCCCTGCGGATGCTCTACAGAAAGGTGAATGGTATTGTTGCGGATGTGTTTGATTATAAAACGGGAGTCAGCGCCGACCAGTCTCCATTCAATATACTGGGAGAAAAGGTGACGCTGCAGCCGAAGCCTATCTGATATTTTGTGCACAAGGAAAACAATATTAACAATTGGCCGTAGGTTCTACGGTAAAAGCCTGTGGAGAGGCGTAAGACCCAAGCAGTCGGTTCGGGCAGCCTCTGTGAAGCAGGAATTTCTCATTTCTCTTGTTAACAGGCAAGAGTGAATAAGAAGAAAGGAACAGCAATAGGTATGGATTACAAGAATATACCTTCAGTATGTTCATATTGCGGATGTGGTTGCGGCGTTCTTTTTCAGGTGATGGACGGCCGGTTGACCGGCACATTGCCGTTGAAAACCCATCCGGTCAATGAGGGCAGCCTTTGCATTAAAGGCTGGAACCTTCATGAACATGCAACAAGTGATAGACGTTTGACGTCTTCCATGATCAGGAAAGACGGCGAATTGCAAAAAGCCTCAATGGATGAGGCCGTGCAAACGACCGCCGAAAGACTCAAGGGGATCATTGATCAGTATGGACCGGACAGTGTCGGTGTTCTGGCCTCTGCAAAAGTCAGTAATGAAGAGAATTATCTGATCCAGAAAATTACAAGGGCGGTGATCGGTACCAATAATGTCGATCATTGTGCCCGTCTTTGACATTCCTCTACAGTGGCAGGTCTTGCCGCTGCATTTGGAAGTGGTGCCATGACAAACTCCATCCCCGAAATTGAGGATGCCGCGTGTATTTTTGTTATTGGTTCCAACACCACGGCATGTCATCCTCTCATTGCCCGGCGTATTATCAGGGCCAAGGAGAAAGGGGCAAAATTAATCGTTGCCGATCCCAGAAATATTCAGTTGTCTTTATTTGCGGACCTTACCGTCAATCACCGTCTGGGAAGTGATGTGGCCCTTCTCAACGGCATGATGCATCTCATTATCAAAAACGGCTGGCATGCGGAAGAATTCATCGCCGAAAGGTGTGAAGATTTTGATGCGATGAAGTCGGTTCTCGAAGCCTATACACCGGAAAAAGTAGAATCCATAACCGGTGTCGGCGCGCAGGACCTTGAAAAGATGGCGGAACTGTATGCCACCAACTCTCCGGCCGGTCTGTTTTATGCCATGGGAATTACCCAGCACACCACCGGTGTGGATAATGTGAAGTCCTGTTGTAATATAGCCATGCTGACCGGAAATATGGGTGTGAGAAGCGGCGGCGTTAATCCCTTGAGAGGGCAGAACAATGTACAGGGTGCCTGTGATATGGGCGGTCTTCCCAATGTTTTTACAGCCTATCAGCCGGTTGCGGACCCGGGTGCCAATGAAAAGTTTTCCAAAGCCTGGGGCAAAGAGCTTCCCGATAAGCCAGGGTTGACCATTACCGATATGGTTGCCGCCATGGATGATGGAAAGTTAAAGGCCCTGTTTGTACTTGGGGAAAACCCCAGACTCAGTGATCCGGATTTACACCACATTGACCATGCACTCAAACAACTGGACCTTCTGGTCGTTCAGGATATTTATATGACCGAAACGGCCCGGGAAGCGGATATTGTTCTTGCAGGGGCAACGGTGGCTGAAAAAGACGGTACATTTACCAACTCGGAACGTCGCTGCATGAAGGTCAATAAAGCGATTGAGCCTGTTGGAGAGTCTCTCGCGGATTGGGAGATTTTATGCAAGCTGTCCACGGCCATGGGTTACGAGATGTCTTATAACAACGCTGAAGAAATCTTCAATGAAATGACAAGTCTGACCCCCAGCTATGCCGGTATGACTTACGAGAGGCTGGGCCTGAACGGAATTCCCTGGCCGTGTCCGAATGCCGATCATCCTGGAACGCCGTATCTTCACAAGGAGAGATTTACCAGAGGCAAGGGTAAATTCCATGCCATTGAATACCTTGATCCCGCAGAGATGCCGGATGATGATTACCCCTTCTTCCTGAGTACCGGCCGGATGTTTGCCCATTTCCATACCGGTACCATGACACGGGCCTCTAAGCACCTGGATGACGAACAAAAAACAGGGTACGTACAGGTCTGTCCGGAAGATGCTGAAAAACTGTCGTTTAAAGATGGTGAAGTCGTCAAGCTTTCAACCCGAAGAGGTGAAATAGAAGTTCCGGTCAAGATAAGCAGAATGGTAAAACCGGGCCTACTTTTCCTTCCCTTCCATTTTGTGGAAAATGCGGCCAATATACTCACCAATTCGGCCTTTGATCCCATTGCCAAGATTCCTGAATTTAAGGTATGCGCTGCAAAGATCGAAAAAGCCGCTTGATGAGTTTCTTTTTTTTATTTGTGATCAAAACCGGCAGCCGGGGGTTGGATACAAATCCCGGCAGCCGGTTTTTTTATCCTGTCGGTCTTCCATATTCCTTATCTTTCTGTTCCTTTCTAAGTAATAATCATAAATCAAGATTTGACTCAATCCTCGTTTGGACATAGAGTTATTAAAGTTAATTCGAAAGTCCGGCTTCCGGTTTCGGGAATAGGATACTTACTTTTAGAGAGGTTTTTATGCGCAAAATCATTGTCGTGTCGGTGATTATCGCCCTGGCCGTTTCAGCCGGGGCTTATTATTACTTCTATCAACCCTTTTCCCGGCAAACTGCCATTGAAGCCGTTCTGCCCGGCGATACGTTTGGTATGGTGCGGGTTTGTGAATTGAAAAAGCAGATCGAGCGATTCAGGACCGGCCGTATGGGGCAGGCCCTGAGCGGTATCGACCTGTCACAGCTCATGGCAGCTATGGAGGTAACGCCTGAGCGGCGCATAGAGGTCACCCAGGCCATGGAGCACTTCAAATCAACTATTGACAGCCCCTGGTTTGATAGCCTCTTTGGCCGGGATGTCTCTTTGGCCTTGTTAAATGTCAACTTTAATCCACAGCAACTGGAATCCGGCGATCTCCAAACCCTTCTTGATGCAGTGGTGGTGGTGGCCAGACCCAAACAGCCGACTCGCGTTTTAGAGAGCCTTAACAGCATGTTTGACTCTCAGCTCTCCGTGCAAACCCAAGATTATCAGCAATGGGAGATCAGCCGGTTTTCTCTGGAAAACGGCCGGTCGGTTTACTATGCTTTGACCAACGGCCTGATGATCGCCGCTCTCTCCATAACGCCGGTAAAACGGTGCCTGGAGCAGTCTTTGGACGTGACCACTTCCATCTTGCAGGCCCAGGTCTATCAACGTCATTGCGCCGGTCTTTACAAAACAGGCCGGACCGACCTGCTCGCCTTTGCAAATGCCGGTCATTTTCTTGTCTTCCTCCGGGAAGCTTTCAGCCATAAGGCTGAGAATGATCCTGATATGAGTCTGCTCATGAGCCGGCTCGAAAGTTTACAGGGGATTGAGAGCATCAACCTTGTGCAATATGATGACGGCAGCCCCCTGGTGCGCTCAAAAATGATCGTGGGAATTGACAGGACAAACATGTCACACGGTTTAACCCGTGCCACCGCCATTGCTCCTGGGGCCAACCACACCCTCAAGCATGTGCCGGTTGATGCGTTGCTCTATAGCTGGCAGAATATCTTTGATCTGAAACTCTGCTGGCATGAGATCCAGCAGCATCCGGAGATGACGCTTGAGACCGTGGCGCAGATTAAACAATCCTTTGTCATGAAAACGGGTATGGAAATCGAATCCCTGTTGGAGGCTTTGGGCACCCAGGCCGGTCTGCTGGTCAACGATATCAATATGGACGGGATGTTTCCCATCCCTGAACTGGCCCTCTTTATCGAAGTCAGACAACCCGATGTTATCGATCAATTGATCAAGCAGCAAATCAAGCAATTCAACATGCCTGTGCAGCACGAGGCGTACCGGGGAACCGACATACAATACGTCACGCTGCCGGCCGGAGCAAATCTGAGTCCGGCTTATACTTTTTCAGAGGAATTCTGTGTCCTGGCCATCAATTCCACCCTGCTCAAAACCATGCTGGATGCGCCGGATACCGACCATCTCGGCACCCATCCCAGCTTTAAAGCCCTTGGAGAGGGGATGACCGCCGACAACAATCAGGTCTTCTACCTGCGCACTGATGTCCTGCTGGCCAAGGCCCGTGAATTGATCTCCCTGGGCATGTCCATGCAGGCCATGACCCGAAGCGATGAGATAGAGAAAACCAGGAAGATAGTGGAATTGGGCATCAATCCCTTACTGGACGGACTTTCCATGGTCAAAGCCATCGGCGGACGCACATATACCGATGGAAATTCCATCAGCAGCAATATCCAGGTGCTGCTGGATCGTTCATAATTACGAAATGCTTTGCAATTACGCTGTGCGGTTAGATGGGGGAACGAAGATCACCGGCAAAAAAATCCGCCTTGAAAGTTGACTCTGATTTCGGTAAACTATATAGCTTTTCGCTTTACTTGAATGATATGCTGAATAAATTTCGGAATTGGAGCCAAGAATGAAAAAGTGGTTAGCGGACAGACTGATTTGCCCGGAATGCCTTCCTAAAGAGATCCCCCTGGACTTGGAGATTAAAGAAGCAGAACTTGATGATGTCCTCGAAGGAGAACTTACGTGTCCTGCTTGCAAAAGGCGTTATCAGGTCCACAAAGGGGTTGTGGTCGTTTTACCCGAAAAATCAATGCCGGTGTTGCAGGAGAATCTCGGGTATAACTCCCCCGGTATGTTATCTTCCTATTTGTGGAGTCATTATAGTGATTTATTTAAAGATCCCCAAGCCACTGATGCCTACCGAGTTTGGGCTTCGCATTTCAGGAATATAAATGGTTATGCTCTTGATATTGGTTGCGCTGTGGGACGGTTGTCATTTGAATTGAGCAAGAGCAATACCCATGTGATCGGAATCGACACTTCCATATCTTTCATCCGCAAAGCGCGGGAGTTGTTGAAGGCCAAAGAGCTAACGTTTGATTTGATCATTGAGGGCCTTATAACCGAAGAACGTTCATCTACTTTTGACGGTCAATGGAATTTCGACCGTATTGATTTTATAGTGGCCGACGCCCTGGCGCTGCCCTTTCCGAAAAGCATGTTTTCGACCGTCACCTCTGTCAATATCCTTGAAAAACTTTCCTCGCCTATAGACCATTTGATCGATATCAACCGGGTTTTACGAGAAGAAAATTCCATGTTTATGTTTTCAGATCCATTTTCCTGGGATGAAAGCGTATCCCATCCCGAATCCTGGCTGGGCGGTAAAACTCACGGCACTTATCGTGGCCGGGGCATTGATACGATTGCTTGTCTTTTTTCAGGCCGGGACGCAATCTTTGATCCCCCCCTGGAAATCACTGCACGAAGCAATGTTTCCTGGAAGATACGAAAAACTGAAAATTTATGGGAGCATATCAATTCCCAATTTATTATTGGTAACAGGAAATAGGCAGACTTGGCCGGGAGGTATTATGTTGAGAAAAAAAAGCGGAATATGCGGGATCTGTTTTCATAGTCCGGGTTGCGGTGCTATAGTCCACTTTGATGAAGAAGGGAAAATCGACCGGCTGGAACCGGATCCGGATGCACCCATGGGCAAGATTTTGTGCCCCATTGCCCATTCTGTAAAGGAGATTGTCTATTCCGAAAACCGCCTGAAACACCCGTTAAAGCGTGTCGGCCCAAAGGGAACCCACGAGTTTGAAAAAATTTCCTGGGACGAAGCCTTTGATATTATTGTCGATAAATTAAATACCATCAAGGAAAAGCACGGACCTGAGGCCGTTGGATTTTATGCCGGAACCGGCTCCTATGAAAGGAGCTTTAAAGATGTCTTTAAATTAAAAGGCTCCGAAATTTATCTGGCCTCCAGCGTCTTGTTTCCTTTTGGATCTCCCAACACCTTTGGCGTGGGCGCGCCATGTTATACCTCCCTGGGGGTATTGGCCCCCAAATTGACCATGGGATGTCTGCACATTGACATGTTTTCCGATGTCGACAATTCGGATTTGATCATCGTCTGGGGCACGGACCCCTCGACTTCCACCCCGCCGGCGTTATTTGAACGCTTGAAAACGGCATCGGCCGAAGGGGCGGAGATTATCGTCATTGATCCACGAAAAACCAGGGCCGCCGAACTGGAGGGCAGCGAGTGGATCACCATCAGACCGGGAACTGACGGAGCACTGGCCTTGGGACTGTCCCATATTCTGATCCGAGACGCGCTTTACGACGAAGACTTCGTGGATGAATGGACCTTGGGATTCGATGAATTTGAGGCGTACGTCAAAGATTTTACGCCGGAGCGGGTGTCCCAAATCACCGGCATACCGGTAGAGACCATCGAACGTTTGGCCGAGAGCATTGCCGATGCCGAAGGGGCCGGTTATGTCATGTACACAGGTTTGGAATATACCAAAAGCGGTGTGCAAAACATACGCGCTGTAATGGTGCTATGGGCGCTGGCCGGACAATTGGATGTGGAGGGCGGGCGCTGTTTTTTGGGAAACGATCGCATGTTTCCCCTGGCCACCAGCCGCCAGATTGAAACCCCCGGTTTTGAAAAATCCATCGGCAAGGGCGGCTTCCCGGTGTATTCCCACTATTGCGGCGGCGAGCCCCACGCTTCACTATTGCCCAATGCCATTATAAACGAAGATCCATACAAAATAAGGGGATTATTCGTCCTGGGGGCATCCCTTCAAACCTGCTGGCCCAACCCGACACTTTGGCGGGAAGCACTCTCCAGCCTGGAATTTCTGGTCACCATTGATTTGCAAATGACGGCAGACGCGGCCTATGCGGATATCGTTCTGCCCGCCACAACGGCCTTTGAGCAGGAATCCTATTGCTATTATGGCTCTGCCTTGAGATGGAGAGAAAAGTTGATTGAACCGCTGGGTGAGGCCAGGCCCTGTTATGCGATTGTGGCGGAACTGGCCGAACGCCTTGGCTATGGGCACCTGTATCCGCAACATCCGGAAGCGCTGCTGGAATATATCCTCAGTGAATCTGGGTTTACGGTTGATGATTTAAAAAAAGCTCCCAAACATGTGCTGAAAGTGCCTGCAACGCAACTGACTTACCGCAAATGGGAGAAGGGCCTGCTGCGAAAAGACGGCAAACCCGGCTTTGAGACCCCATCGGGCAAATTTGAAATTAAATCCACAATTTTAGAGCAATATGGCTATGAAGGCCTTCCCAAATATGAAGAATCTGATGAAACGCCGATAAGCAACCCTAAGTTGTTCAAACGTTTTCCATTGGTGTTGGGAACCGGCCCCTTCAAGCCGGATATGAAATCATGTTTCAGGGGCGTTCCCGGTTTTATTAAAAAATACCCCTATCCGGCAGTCCAAATCAATCCATTGGATGCCCGGGAGCGGGAAATTGAAACGGGTGATGCGGTGGTTATCAAAACCGCCCGGGGCTCCGTGCCCATGCGCGCCCATGTTACCGATAAGATTATGGCGGGTTTCGTATATGCTCCGGTCGGCGGCGGCGGTCCCCTGGGCACCGATGAATGGCGCCAGGCTAATGTGAACCTGTTAACCGATTCCGAACAATATGACGCCATTTCGGGTTTCCCGACTTACAAGACGTTATTGTGTCAGGTCAAAAAAAAGAAACGCAAACGCCGCCGGAGCGTGGCCAACCAAGATCCGACTCTGGGGTGTGGGGGATAGACGGGAGCGTCCGGGCCGAAGGAGCACGGCGACTGAGGCAGTACGAGTTAAGAGCCTTGTTCGGTTTTTTTGTGTCTCAGAGCCATCGCTTTGCGGCTTATTTCTTCAATACTTAAATCTTCATCCATATCCTGGCGCCACTTTGTGTAGTCGAATGGCTCCCGCTGAATGAGTGCAATAAATCGTTCCGCTTCTACGTCACCAAGATATTGCGCAAGGATATGCATTCCCTTTGCCTTTATTTCTGTGTCGGTAATCATACCAGTACCTCTTTGATAAACCCAATAGGGTCTGTAATTCTGACACCTTGATCTCGAATGTTGGATTTCTCACCGAACGGAACTAATCAGCTGCGTGGCTTTTTGCGTCGGCTGAATTAGTCTTTCTATGAATTTCTCTTCGTGAGGTTATTAAATAAGCATGTTTAATAGCTAAACCCAAAAAATTATTATCGGATAATTCTGCTAATCCATGTTCAACGTGCATTGCCTTTTGTATGGCTTTCAGTGTTGCATCATCTTTATCAAGGATTATAAGACGAGATAACATAAGTAATTCTTGATCAGATAATACTTTTCTGATTTCTTCAACTATAATATTGATTGAAGCCTTTTTATCAGCTCTTGCCCAGTCAGCTGAAATTAATAGATCCCATTTATTAGGGGAGTCTTCTCTTAAAAACAGTGCAAATAATTCAAATGGACCTTTTGACTCACTAAGGCTTTTTTCTACATTTTGAAATTTTTCTACTTGATCTCTCATAATTGTTTTAATAGCTCCTTTGCAGAATCCAGCATGTCTTTGGCGTCAGCCTCTTGAACATTTCCAATCGGTTTATAACGTGCTTCCGGATTCCATTGCGCAACAATAGACCATTCTGTCATATACTTTAATTTCACTTTGTCTTCTAATCCTGTCAAGTGAAGAAGTATA
>JAFDHS010000404.1 GCA_019308655.1 Deltaproteobacteria bacterium | reverse complement strand
GGCTGTTATCGGATTTGTCGTTCTTTTATTTACTTTTTTTGGTGTCAACTTTCTTCTTAAAGGTCACCATGGAGACTTTACAAGCTATTAAGCCTGCTCAGTCTTTCATTTTACCACTGAAACAAATACGGATATGTTTGATATAGTATTATTGGGATTGAATCATAAAACAGCACCGGTAGCACTCAGAGAGCGCCTTGCCTTTTCAAAAGAGGGGGTGGTCGATGCGCTGGAAGCCCTTAAAAAAGAGCCTGTGATAAGTGAGGTTCTTATTTGTTCCACATGTAACAGGGTAGAAATTCTTATTGCGTCGGAAAACGGTCAGGCCGCCGTAGAAACGGCCAAAGCGATTATTTCCGAATTCAAGAATATACCTGTGCCTCAATTTGAAGACGTCCTTTATATTCATAAAGGTGATGAGGCTGTTCGACATATCTTCAGAGTCGCATCAAGTCTTGATTCCATGATGGTGGGAGAACCTCAGATTTTAGGGCAAATATGGTATAGCTGTTACAAAAGAGACTTCCGGTATTATTCTTAACAGATTATTACACAGAACCTTTTTTGTGGCAAAACGCGTCCGAAGTGAAACAGGAATCGGAGATAATGCCGTATCCATCAGTTATGCGGCAATCGAACTTGGCCGGAAAATATTTGGCACGCTTGAGGGGAAAAAGGTACTTCTTGTCGGTGCAGGCGAAATGGCCGAACTTGCCGTGGAACACCTGATTCGAAATAGAGTCGGTGATATCTTTGTGGCAAACAGAACCTTCAAAAGGGGCGTTGATCTTGCTAAAAAGTTTAAGGGCCGGGCCATCCGCTTTGAGGAGATTGCCGAGACCTTAAAGATCGTTGATATCGTTATCAGTTCAACAGGCTCCCCGGATTATGTCGTCAAGCGTGATTATGTAAAAGGGATTATGCGCAGCAGGCGGAATCGGCCTGTTTTTTTTATTGATATTGCGGTACCCCGTGATATCGATCCGGACATAAATCGAATTAACAACGCCTATGTTTATGATATCGATGACTTGAAAGGCGTTATTGACGAAAACATTGATGAAAGAAACCATGAAGCCATTAAGGGAGAAAGAATCGTTGACGAGGCGGTCATTCATTTTCGGCAGTGGTATGACACCCTGAAAGTGGTCCCGACAATTGTTGCCTTAAGAAACAAAATGGAGGGAATTGCCCAAGGGGAAATAGAGAGGACCCTGAATTCTTTAAAGCATCTTTCCGATAGCGATGCCCAGGCTATTCAAAGAATGACCCATGCCCTTATCAACAAGATCATGCATGATCCGACCCTTTTTTTAAAAAACAACGGTTATCATGGCAACAAATCCGCTTGTCTCAATATCACACGAAAACTTTTCAATCTTGATGAAGATGGTTATGATGACTCTGTGACGGACGTTTGATTTTTTGTTTATGCTTATTTGAACTTTACAAAAAAAATAAATGGTGTATAAATACAAACTTTTTGTAATTTTTTACACAGTCGATTAAAAGATTTTATAATGTTTTAATTAAACAACAGGATGTTGGTTATGAAACAAGAGGATATTCAATATTTTAAAAAATTATTGACTAAGCTCCTGGAAGATCTTTTGGCCCAAGCTGATGATACTGTCGTGACCATGAATTCTCCAAAAGAAAATTTTCCGGATCCGACAGATCGTGCATCTGATGAAGAGACTCGTAATTTTATGCTCCGAATAAGGGACAGAGAGCATAAGCTTATCAAAAAAGTTAAAAAAGCCCTTGATCGGATAGAAAACGGTACGTTTGGAATATGTGATAAATGCGGCGAAGAGATTTCCATAGAAAGGCTTAAGGCCAGACCGGTTACGACTCAATGCATTGACTGTAAAACCAAGGAAGAGGCTTTGGAAAAAGCTCTTGGAATATGATAAACAGGTGAGGATTGACCTCCATATTCATTCAACTGCTTCGGATGGAACACTCTCTCCGTCTGAAATTCTCAACTTGGCTGAAAAACTCAACCTCGGTGCTATTGCCATAACGGATCACGATACGATTGATGGTTCTAAAGAGGCCATACAAAGAGGTATCCCTGATTCCGTTAAATTTTTGACCGGGGTTGAAATAAGCGC
>JAFDHS010000403.1 GCA_019308655.1 Deltaproteobacteria bacterium | reverse complement strand
ATGTTCGGGCCGAAGATCTCCGGGGAATCCAATTTCAACGGGTAAGACATCTTGGCGGCAATAAGTTTCAAAAGCTTTTTCCTCTCCGCCCTGAAAGTGAAGAAGAACCGAAA
This sequence comes from Deltaproteobacteria bacterium, assembly GCA_019308655.1. Classification (GTDB taxonomy): domain Bacteria; phylum Desulfobacterota; class Desulfobacteria; order Desulfobacterales; family JAFDHS01; genus JAFDHS01. The sequence goes on along the minus strand of JAFDHS010000403.1, from coordinate 2,313 downwards.
AGCTCGCAGCTTGTCGTGACGGCCATAGGTCCTTTAGGAATGATTTACTCTCCCTGTGAACTTGTCCAGGAAGAGCGTCAACGCCTGGCAAAAGAGCTTGTCAATTCAGCAAATATCCCCCTTGTGCTGGCAGCCGACGGCCCCGGCAGACTGAGAGCCTGGACCCAAGAAGGTGAGTTTGTTTTACCTGAACAAAAAGAAAAAATTTTAGGTGCCGATCATCCCTTCCTCGATGAGGTTACCCATGATTTGATAGAGTTGTGTCACCATCCGGATAAACCCTACAGTTTTCCCGTAGAAAACGGTGCCCATGCCGGTCCGGGACCAGAAGAAACAAGAGCTTTTGCCCTGCTTCCGGGTGATACGTTTCTTCCCGAGCGCGACCATGACTACCTCCGTCCCCTTGATTTTCGCAACGCAGCTCTTCATGCCATCGGCCGGTCCGGAACCAAATTTTACGCTGAACCGGAGCGGAAAACCGCTGAGCGCCAAACACTTCGCATAATGACTTACAACACCCACAGTTGTATCGGAATGGATGGCAAACTGTCACCCAAGCGGATTGCACGGGTGATTGCCCGGCACGCGCCGGACATCATCGCTCTTCAGGAACTCGACGTAGGCAGGTCCCGCACCGGCGGCATGGACCAGGCACATCTCATCGCGAAATACCTCCAGATGGAATTTCACTTTCATCCGACGATTCGCATGGAGGATGGGCTTTACGGTAACGCCGTCCTGACGCATTTACCCATGCGACCGGTCAAAGCCAACAGATTGCCGGGGCTGCCGAACAAGACTCACATTGAACCCCGTGGAGCGATCTGGGTCGCTATCGAGGTGAACGGAACCGAGATCCAGTTTATCACTACCCACCTGGGACTGAGGCCGAACGAACGCCAGGCCCAGGCCAGGGCATTGCTCGGGGCCGACTGGCTGTCCCATCCGGATTGCCGCGAGCCGGTCATTCTGTGCGGTGACTTCAACGCCCTCCCCTCTTCGCCTGTATGTCTTAAGCTGGGCAATCGTCTCCACGATGTACAAATCAAGTTGGACAGCCATATCCCTAAAAGCACCTTTTTCGGACGTTATCCATTTGCCCGCATCGATCACGTCTTTGTCGATCCCGGAATCAAGGTGGTCAACATCGAGGTGCCCGGTACGGAACTTGCCAATGTTGCCTCCGACCACCTGCCACTGATCGCCGAACTTCGAATTCCCGGAAAAGAGTAATTTTTGAAAATGAGTTGCCTGTGAATATAATCCGGAGTGCAAAACATACGGTTTTGCACAATGACTGCAAAAGCATACCTTTTGCACCCCGGATTTATTTCTCCTCCCACATAAAATTTTTTATATTTTTATCCTCTTTACTGAATTCTATTCCAATAAGATAGATTTTTTTTCCTTTTCCCTGATATTTTCCCGAATAGTTTTTGCTTTTTATCTGCTCCAGGGCGGACCCTTTGGTTTTATCCACCTCAATTACCTTGAATTCAATGATATAGATCTTGTCTTTACACACTATGGTTAAGTCGATCCTGCCATGATTCGTGGTGTCTTCGGCAATGACATCCAGTCCGCTTGCCGTAAAATAAGCATAAAAAACGGATGCATAATATCCTTCATATTCTGATATCCTGTTTTTTCGATACCAGTCATGGGGGATGGAGGCAAAAAAAGAATGAAAATTTTCATTTATACGTTCAACATCACCAGTGGCAAGGGCCTTTCGGATATTGATCTGAGTTTTGGTCCTATGGGAGATGGAAACCTGACTGAGTGTTTTCAGAATATAGCGGTTCAGGCTTTTTTTGACTTCAAGGTTCGGGTATGAGAGGGTGTAGATATTTTCGGAATCAAGTTTCTCCTGCTTTTTTATGGTAATGTATCCGGTCTGGAGGTAATGTATCCGGTCTGGAACAAAATGGTCTCAAGGGAAAGTTCCTCCAGATCAAAACTGCCCAGAATTTCATCGCCTGCACTGAAAGCTTCCAGATCCGGAACATAATATTTCCTCTCTTTGATGAGTTTCAGCAAAAATGAGGGCGTTCCGGTTTCAAACCAATAGTTTCTAAAGTCGCCTGATTTTAAATAAAGTAAAATGTCAAATGGATTGTAAACCGGTTCACCCAAAAAATTATACCCGTTATACCACTGTTTGATTGCATCGGGATCAGCGCCCTTAAGGGGCTCCTTAAATACCGTTTCAAGCTCTTTCTGGGTGTATCCGCAAATCGTTGAATACTTATCGCCCAAACTTATATCTTCAAGATTATTCAGCCCGCTGAAGATACTCACCCGGCTGAACCT
>JAFDHS010000402.1 GCA_019308655.1 Deltaproteobacteria bacterium | reverse complement strand
TCAAAGTCCCCGTAACCGGCCTTGATACTTACATCAGGTTTGAGGTCGTCCGTTTTTTTCCCCTTTTTGGTGATGATGTTGATCACACCACCGATGGCAAATGGGTGCAGAACCGAATGCCCGCCCCGTATAATCTCGATGCGATCCACATCGTCCAGGTTTAAGGTTGACCAGTCGACGATGTACCTCCCAAAATGACCGGTATGGTTGATCCGGCGTCCATCGATCTCGATGACCATACGGCCTTCGTTCAGACCGCGGATGGATACCTCGTCACCGGGACTGGACATTAGGGGATTGATACGCTGGACATCAACCCCTCCGATTTCGGTCAATACATCGGTAAGCGTACGAACTCCGCCGGGTTTCTTGAATTCATCCATTCGAATAATTGTTTTATCCGTCGTAATCTCAACTCCCGACTGTGGCGCCATAACAGTGATCTGTCCGAGGTCGACAACTTTGGATTCCTTTTCGCGGGCCATAGCGGGCTGGAGCATCAGCGTCAGTGTTGAGACCAATACAAACAAGAGACCTGTTATCCACAAAGGTCTTGTTTTCGTCCTTAATACCATCTTGTTTCCATTCCTTACTTTGATCGATTAGAAGAAAAGAAGAAGACGGCCCCGGGACTCACATTTAAGTGATTGACGAAGGAATACCCCAAATGATAAAAAATAAAATTGAAGCATTCCTCATCCCCGAGGATCTTCATCTCGGGAAGGCAGCCGGGAACTCCTGGCAGAGGAAGGCTGCTTTCCTTTTTTTGTAACGTCCTGTCTTGAGCTGAATTATAAATTTCCTGAATTTTTCCCCTTTCACCTCCTTTCCATGCTTACAAAATAAAAAAGCCACAAAGATCCTTAATTTCTTTTCTAAAGAAAAAGGCCTTCGTGGCTTAGTTAAAAAACTTAAAGTTTTCTATTCCTGAAAGAGTCACATCTGGTACAGAGCTTTAAGACTCTTGGACTCTTTTAGGAAAAACAAATTTTAATGATATATTTTTATATAAAGCGTAGCACTTGGGTCTTCAAGACCTTGGTTTGCGCCACCAAAAGAATAATGAGCAGTTATATTTTTATAGTATCAAGCCTTCTTAGCTTGTAGTTACTTATTATAAAGACCAAATTCTTATAAATAATTACTATCTATTCGTCAATACAAAAATTAATGATGTACTCTGCTAAACTGTGCAATCCGTGTCCAAAAACTAAAAAAGATCTTACTTGAAAATTATTTTTTATTATAATAAAAAGAATAGAGCATAATTCAGGTATGAAGCCTGCTTATAGTAAAAAAATCAGTATAAGAAAAAAATAAACCGCAAAGACAATGGTATTTGAAAATGCCGGACTTTCCTGCGGTTTTTTGTGTTTAAACGGACGGTTCTCGCAGCCTGATTCTTCTGGAGTGGTATTTAATATGAATACAAATGATCATAATAGCTTGATCATAAATCTTGAAGGTATATTTTTTAAATATCCCGGCAGCAGCGGCAATGTCATTGACAATCTTGACCTGAAACTTTACCGGAGAGACCGGATCGGCATTATGGGAGACCGGATCGGCATTATGGCATCCAACGGCAGTGGTAAAACCACGCTGTTCCATATTATCATGGGGTTATTAAAACCGGATGCCGGCAATATTGAAATTTTTGGCAAACCGGTAAGTACGGAAAAAGATTTTGAAAAAGTCCGCCGCAGGATCGGCTTGCTTTTTCAGGATGCCGACGACCAGCTTTTCAGCCCAACTGTTTTGGAGGACGTGGCTTTTGCTCCCATGAATCTGGGAAAAACTCCTGATCAGGCAAAAAAAATTGCACTTGACATCCTTAATAAACTGGGACTGGATGGTTTTGAAAACAGGATCACGTACAAACTTTCCGGTGGAGAGAAAAAACTGGTTTCTTTGGCAACGGTACTCGCCATGAAGCCTGAAGTCCTGCTGCTTGATGAACCCAGCACCGGACTTGATGAAAAAACAAAAGCAAGGCTTGTCGATGTGTTGTCCGATCTTGGTCTTTCCTATATATTGATATCCCATGAAAATGATTTTCTTTATAAGGTGACGGATTCCATTTATACAATGGAAAATGGAAAAATTTTTCCAGTTGAAAAAATACATCGACATCTTCATACTCATCCCCATATTTCTCATGAGTAATAGAACCGAACCCGAAAACAAAGAGTTAATCCATGCACGATATTAATTTTACACATGAGCACGAACTTAAGGAACATGATTTTTTAGGATGCTGTAAGGATTGCCGGGCTGGCCTGAATATTATAAAGCCCCATATTATGGCGTTTGCCAAACGAATTAAAAAGTATACCCGAAATAGGCTGGCGGTCCTTGAGCCTGAAGAT
>JAFDHS010000401.1 GCA_019308655.1 Deltaproteobacteria bacterium | reverse complement strand
CTGCATAGGTCTTTTTTTTGGCATCGGACTGGCGCTTGCCGCTCATAAGTTCGCGGTTGAGGTCAACCCCATGATCGAGGCGGTAAAGGAATGTCTCATGGGAGGCCAGTGAGGAGCATGCGGCTTTGCAGGGTGCGAAGCATATGCGGAAGAGGTGGTCATGAACCCGAATGTCCCCCCCAATCTTTGTTATCCTGGAAAAGTAACGGTTGCAAAAAAGATTGCCGAGATCACCGGTAAGGAGATGGAAGCAATGGAGGGGATGGTGGCGGTGGTTCATTGCTCAAAGCTGAAGGGCCGCGTGAAAAAAAAGTACGACTACCTTGGTTACAAAAACTGTACGGGTGCGAGCCTGGCGTTTGCCGGGCCGAGCGATTGCCGGTACGGGTGCGTCGGTTTTGGCGAATGTGCCGACGCATGCCCCTTTGACGCAATTTCAATGGTTGATGAGTTTCCGGTTATTGATGAAACCCGTTGCGTGGCATGCGGGGTATGCGTAAAAGCCTGCCCAAAGGGGCTTATCGAAGTGATACCCAAGGATGCCAGAGTGGTTGTGCGGTGCCGCAGCAAGGAGACCTCGAAAATCACCCTCTCGATCTGCGAAACAGGATGCATTCACTGCCTGGCGTGTATCCGGGAGTGTCCCGCCGAAGCGATCTCGGAAGAAAACGGGGGGAGTGTCCCGCCGAAGCGATCTCGGAAGAAAACGGGCTTATAAAGATAGATCATCGCCAATGCATTGAGTATGGGCCGTCCTGCAACGAGCAATGTGTCAAAGCCTGCGCCATGTTTAAGAGCATACAGCCGTTTCAGGTAAGGCGGCATGATGTTCAACGGTTGGGTTGAAATATTTTCCATGGAGATCTGTTTGAGATGTTGTTAAACCGGATTGTCGGGTTCGTTGTTATAATCACCATAATAGCCGGGTGGTTTGCGATTTACTATTTCCGGAATTCTCCTGTTCAAAATCCGAACGGTAAGGCCAGGGTCACCGGGACCTGCGGGGACACAATGGAGATTTTTCTTGAATTTTCGCATAACAGGGTCAGCGACTCTTCCTGCTGGTCCAACGGATGCGCCTACAGCCTGAATTGCGCTTACGCGGCCACGAACCTTGCATTGGGAAAATCTCCGGAAGAAATATTTAACATTGACGCTGATCTTGTCCAGCGTTCAATTGGCGGTCTTCCCAAAGACCATATGCACTGCGCCAATCTTGCGGTGGACACTTTATACTCCGCCGTTGATGATTACATGAGATAAGGCTCCCGGCAATTCTTCTTTCAGTCAAGGGGTGTATGCGGGCGAGCGCTTAAGCTTCGGAATAAAGTTTGAGGCTGATTTTGCCCTTTTTGTTGAGTTTACGGTAAACTTTCGCTTACTTATTCCGATCGTACATCCCGGATATGCAAAGGGCGGACGCGGTTTCTTTCGCTTACTTATTCCGATCGTACATCCCGGATATGCAAAGGGCGGACGCGGTTTCGATAAACCAGATCAATTCCGGCAGGGATATCCTTTCGTTAAATCCGCCCAGATGAGGACCGGTCAGGATGCTAATATCCTGTTCTCCTCTTTTCATTCGGGCGATTTGATCCGGATCGTATTCCCTTTGTGTCAGAAATTCTTTAAACTCCGGGTCGGTCATGGCTTCCTGGTCTGCCACTCTGAGCATTTCCTCCATATGACGATCAACGCCCATCTCTTCAATCATGCGGTCGGCCAGGAAATCAAAATCAACAGGAAGATCACCTTCAAAATTCTCTCCAACAAAACCGTTGTAATATTGCAGAAAAGTATTTTTCATCAGATCTTTTAAAAAGGTCTTGTCAAAAAAATCCCGTACATCAACGGGATTTCCCTGATTATCGAACCCGGTTTGTGCGGGATCTTTATGACGAAAATAACTCCCGGTCACCAACGCAAGACTCAGCATATAGGAACCTATGGTGTGGTAAACTTTTCGATGTTCACCGTTAAAGGGCTCAAAATGCTCAAAATCCCTGATACCGGACAATCCGAAATTCGGGTATCGGCAGGACGTCAGCCAGGAATCGAGCCTTCCGCCGCGGCTCCATTGATATATACCGTTGTCGTCTCTTCTGTTTGTCTGAACACGGTTGTGAAACAAGGGAATCGGTGAGTTATGAAGAATGCCCAAGGATGCCAGTTTTCCCAGTAGATATGCATTTTTCAGTAAGACGTCCCTGAATTTTTCTTCCGGAATTTGAAATTCTTTTCTATGGTCATTGGGATATCCGAAATAGTCTTTATGAACCACAAAACCGATGGCATAGTATTTTTGTTTCATGTGAGTTGCCACCGGCATCCGAAGCGGCACGTCGTCCAATACAAATGCATGGCTGTCATTGATCTTAAAGGGTTTGGGGATTTCAAATCTTACCGGAAACAAAGCAGCTTTTGACCCGAGATATTCCATCCATACAGATTCCGTTTGCAGTGCTTCAGCCCCATCCATGGCCCCTGCCAGTTTGACCACAAAGACGTTTGAGGCATCCATATCCACAACCATACTTCTGCCGATTTGCCGGTAAGAACACCCTGGGGCAATGCCTGTTTTGCCAAGCAGGTCATCCCATGTAAGACGGGGAATGTCGGTTAATGAATTTTCAGGCAGTTGAGGCCCCCGGAGGGAGAGGGGGAGCGACCCCATGGCTTCGGCGGCAGCTCGGTGAAGATGATTGGTGCCGGAGCAGATAATTTTTTTCAGGGTAAGGGCGGCCTGCCCGGCCAGGGAGGCGTCAGGCGACTGAATCATTATGGAAATAAGGGTATCCGCCGTTTCACGGTACAGGAAGAAGACTTGTTTCTGGGATGCGTGAGCGGTTCTTTCAAAAACATATTTCAAGGCCGGAATGGTCTCCGGGCCGATAAGGTCGGGGTGTTTTTTGATAAAATAATGAAGGGTTTGAACAACCATATACGTGGCGGCAAAATCGAGCCTTTTGCTCCTAAGGGCATTTTCCAGATCACATCTTTCTTTTTCCAGGTCCCACTTTTTCATAACTTTCACAATACAAGGCACTTTCCTGGGGCCTCGTTCCCACGTAGGAGGCTTGGAACGAT
>JAFDHS010000400.1 GCA_019308655.1 Deltaproteobacteria bacterium | reverse complement strand
TTTTGTGAAGGTTCTGTAGCCGAAACACCACAAAATACCGGTAAGGAATGTAACGAATATCGCAGGATAATAAAGGCGTTCCAGACTTTTATAAAAAATACGGTAACTCTTATAGGGGAGTTCGGGTAAGATCCCGATAAAGACCTGTTTTTTCAGCAACAGAAATAAAGAGGCAAAGACGATGGAAAGCGAAATGACAAAACGTATAAAAGATAGAAAATCTTGGGGCGTATTAAACACCTCGGCTCCCCAAAAGATGGCAATACTGAAAAGAATATAGAGGGTGACCATTCTGGAGACACGGTAAATGGCCATGGCGTGGTGGGGCGGGATGGGGAGGTAACCGGGAAGCAAAGACTCGCGCAAAATGCTGATCACCAGGGTGCCTGCGGCCCAGAGTTTCAAAACGTTTCCGGTGAGCAAGAACCATGGAGCGTCGTAGGTGATGAGCGCCTGAACGAAACTGAAAAGGCCGAAGATAAGCAGCGGGATGAGCGATGCGGCGATGATTTTCAGTGCAGAGAGAAAATAAGGGTATTGTGCTTCAGAAATACGCTTTTTCATTGGCTTAACCCTATCTTCCAGATACACGAGAACTTTCCGCGAACCGATGAAGCTGTAGAAGAGCACACCAAAAAAAGCGACCATGATGAGGGAGCCAAGGCCCCCCAACAACCGGCTCTGTTCGAGAACATGGCGGACCAGATCCGGCAACATGATGGGGAGTTTGAAGATCCATTGACGCATCCGGTCGAGTGTTTTGAAGTCAAAGCCGATCGGTTTTCGCTCGAAGAGGCTTCGTGCCTGCTCTTCAAAATGTTTTTTTACCTCGGCCGCCTCACCCCGCATCACTTCGTGCACATCTTTGGAGATAACGATAGAGGGACTGGACGAATCCGCTGTTCTTTGCTCGGCACAACGGGTATGGGCGGGAAAGCCGCAAAGCAGAAAGGAGAGAACCAAAAGAAAAGATGTAACCCTTCGAAAAGACGAGCACCTAATCATTCGCCGCCTCATAATTCTTCTTCCTCCCGGCTGATCGATCGGGGTAAAGTGTTCAGGTCCACCTTTTCAGCGGCTTTGATACCGGCACGCAAGGCCTTGAGGTTCATATTTTGGGTCCCTTCAGGGACCTTGGCCATCAAAGCCGCTTCCAGACTTTTCAACGACACGACTTGAGACAAGTATCCCACCGCGCCCAGGGCGACGATATTGGCCGCAAGCGCCTTACCCACTTGTTTTCGAGCCATATCCGTAAAAGGAATCGAAACTACCCGACTTGTAGGAATCCGGTCCACCAGGGTTGCATCCACCACCAGCAAGCCTTGGGGCTTGAGATCCGAAAAATAAGTATTGCAGGATGCTTGATTCAAGGCCAGAAGAATGTCCGGTTTCATGGCCTTTGGATAATCAATGACGTTGTTGCTGATAACCACCTCGGCTTTGCTGGCACCGCCCCGGGCTTCAGGGCCATAACTTTGGGTCTGACAAACATGTTTTCCATCATAGACGCCTGCCGCTTCCGCCAGAATAATTGCGGCGGTAATAATTCCCTGACCACCTGAGCCACTGATACAGATCTCGTAACGTTCTGCTGTCATCATCTTACGTCCCTGACCCGGAGAAGTTAAAATAACAAATCTCAAGCACCAAATCTCAAATAAATCTCAAAACACAATATCCAAACTATAGGAAAATCACAAATATCTTTAGTTAGTTTGTAGATTTCACATGTTAAAATATAAGCCATTGGATTTTTACAAAATATTATTTTTAGTGTAAAAAATTGCTAAAAATTTAATCATAAAAATTCAAATAGATAAAACGACGTGCAAAAGGTACGTTAGTTGTTTGGAATTTTGAATTTTTTCCATTGGAATTTATTTGTTATTTGAAGTTTGTTATTTGGAATTTCCTTTATCATTTAGCTTTCCCCCGAATTTTATCATATTCTTCCGTATAGATCGGCTTTTCCACATCGGTCAAGATACCTATGGTAAATTTATCTTCCATGGATTCGGACGTCATTTTGGAAGATTTACCCACGGTTACCGCGTGATCTCTGAACCATTTTATCATGGTTACCGGGTCCCTCATGTCATTGCGTCGTCCGAATTGAACGTGACAGTTTGAAATCACCTCGACCACGCTGAATCCACGTTTACGGACGGCCTTTTCAATGAGTTCATCCAACATTTTCGCATGGTATACGGTACATCGCGCCACAAAAGGGGCCCCCGCCGTAACCGCCAGTTCCGCAATGGAAAAGGCATGTTCAATATGGCCGTATGAACTGGTCGTCGTGAAACACCCATAGGGCGTTGTGGGTGAATGCTGCCCGCCGGTCATAGCATAGATCTGATTATTGATGATAATGGAAGTAATATTCAGATTCCGCCGTGCGGCATGTATGAAATGATTGCCGCCAATGGCAGTGGCATCTCCGTCACCCATGATCGTAATCACGGTCAACGAGGGGTTGGCCAATTTAATTCCGGTGGCAAAGGTCAAGGCCCTGCCGTGGGTCGTATGCAGGGTATTGAAGTCCACATATACGGGCATGCGTCCGGAACAACCGGGCATGCGTCCGGAACAACCGATCCCGGAAGCCAGAACGATTTCGTCTTTTTCCAGCTCCAGCCGGTCGATGGCACGAATCAAGGCTCCCAGAATAATACCGTTCCCGCACCCGGGGCACCACACATGAGGGAATTTCTTATCATGACGCAAATATTTATGAATCAGCTTTGCCATGTCCTTGGACATTTTTTGCAGCTCCTGACCTGGATAAGTACTTGGCATAAGTTTTCCGGCATTTATAAACCGGCTTGCCTAAATTTAAAATTCCAAATCTCAAGTACCAAATTTCAAATAAATCACAAAACACAATGTCCAAAATCCAGAAAAATCTCAAATATCTATCTTTGGTTAGTTGTTTGGAATTTAGAATTTTGTCTATTGGAATTTATTTGCTATTTGAAATTTGTTATTTGAAATTTCCTTTGTATCATATACCGGATTACTTTTATTATAGCACTTAACCCGAAGAGAGACCTAAAGTTTCCTGAGGCTTAGACAAATTTCATCCGGAGTAATGAGCCGGCCATCTATCCGGTTATACTTTTCAACATGGGAGATGCCTTGATTGACCTGTTTGACTTCCCGGCT
>JAFDHS010000399.1 GCA_019308655.1 Deltaproteobacteria bacterium | reverse complement strand
TTAAAGAAAAGATCATTTTTATTATGAAAAATCAACTGTATAAATTGGTAATCAATGATGTAACCGACCATTGCTATAAAAATTGTTTGAACTATTTTCCAAATGACTCTGTTGTTATGGACGTGGGAATCGGCAACGGACTGATGATGAAAAAATACCATTCCTTGATTAAATCCAAGAACTTGAACATAATTGGAATTGATATTAATAAAGAGTATTTAAATCACTGTGACCGCCTCATTAGAACCTACCAACTTGAAGATCAGATAAAAATTTATCATCAGTCCGTGGAATCCTACAGGCCGCTGAAGGAACAATATTTCGATTTTATTCTTTTCAGCATGAGTTTCATGCTTTTCAATGAGCAGCATCTGGTTTTGGATCGCATAAAAAACTGGCTGAAACCGGGTGGGAAGATAATTTTTTTTCAGACCATGTGGAAAAAAAGAGCTCCATTGATAGAGTTTATTAAACTGCAACTGAAATATATTACCACCGTCGATTTCGGCAAGGTAACCTATGAAAAAGATTTTTTTGATCTCTTAAATGAAAAGAATCTATCAATTGTGGAAGACAGAGTCATAGGCAAGAACTTATTTAAGGGCGAATATCGAATGATTGTAACATCCGTCGATTCCCTTTAATCTTTTTTATTTCGGGTCTCCTCTCTTTTTTCCGCATGCAGGGGCTGAACTTTCCGGGAACCGTCACGGTAAAACGTGATTCCTTTGCAGCCCATTTTCCATGCCTTGAAAAAAGCATCGGAGACCTGCTTTTTATCCGTCTTCTCAGGTGCGTTGATTGTCTTTGAAACCCCCGCATCCACGCCGTTTGTTTGAAAGGCCGCCTGAACCATAATATGTTCCTCCATCGGGATATCTCCTGCTGTAACAAAGTGTTCCGGTAAAGGTGCATCATTCCCTTTTCTCCGGGTCCACTCCCGAACAACTTCGGGGACAATATCTATCGTTTCCCCTTCAAGGCATTCTTTGCTGTAATCAAAAGCAAAATGCGGTTCACAACCTGGCGAGCAATTGACTATGATGGATAAAGTACCTGTAGGAGCTATGCTTGTTAGCGTAACGTTTCGTCTTTTCGGGACAGAAAGTTCATATTCCGAGTAAACCGGAGCCATTCCTTTTTCTTTGCCGAGCTTAACGGACGTTTCGTTGGCAACGCTATAAATAAAGCTCATAATCGCTTTTGCCAAATTGACCGATGCTGCGGACCCGTACCGAATGTGAAGTTTGATGCAAATATCGGCAAATCCCATGATACCTAATCCGATCTGTCTTGTTTTTTTCGCTGCTTTTTCAATTTCGGGAACAGGGTAAAGATTTACGGAGATGACGGAATCCAGAAAGCGAACGGCGATCTTTATTGTTTCACAAAGTTTTTTCCAGTCGATCCCGCCTTGTTTTTCTATCCAGTCCCCTTTGATCATATTAGAGAGGTTTATTGATCCGAGGTTACACGAACCGTAGGGCAGAAGCGGCTGTTCTCCGCAAGGATTGGTAGCTTCAACGGTTGATGGTATCCAGAAAGACGATTCCCGGTTCTCCGTTTTTCCATGCACTTTTGACTATCTTTTTCCACAGCATTTGTGCCGGAAGTGTTTTGTAAACTTTTTTGTTGAAAACAAGATCAAAATTTTCTTTATTCTCAACGGCTTTCATAAATGCATCCGTTATGCCCACCGATAAATTGAAGTTTTTCAGGACCCCTTCTTTGTTTTTGGCGGTTATGAAGGTTTCGATATCCGGGTGGTCGATCCGGAGAATTCCCATATTGGCTCCCGGCCGGATACCGCCCTGCCATATTATGTCACCGATCGTGTAATCAAAAATCCCGATGAATGATATGGGCCCGGAAGCTTTTGTTCCTGTAGAATCAATAAGATCGCCTTTGGGAGGGAGCCTTGAAAAATTCATGCCTGTTCCACCGCCGTATGTCTGAACATCTACGGCATCAGAGATCCACCGCCGTATGTCTGAACATCTACGGCATCAGAGAGGGTTCGGAAGATACTTCTTCGTCCGTTTTCAATGGGAAGAACAAAGCATGCGCTTCCGCAGCCGCCGTCTCTGCCAAAGTTTCGTAACGTCGGGCTGTTTGGCAAAAAATCAAGATCCAGCATGATCTTTTGGTAAGCTTTAAACCATTTTGAACGCTCTTGAGATTTTTTTTCATCACTTGCCACTTTATCTGCTACACGATCACACAATTTTTCCCAGGTCTCGCCTTGCTTAAGATATCTTTGTTTTAATATTTTTAAGGCATTCTCCGTAATCTTCATTTTTTTAGTCCCTTGAGGGGTAAATATATGAACGTAAGCCGTATGAAATCCATATATCATAAATATACAAATGGTTACAAAATATATCACGGCCAAAAATCCTTTGTATAATCCGCCCTTTTTATTTTGGGGCAATTGATATATAAATACGGTTGCACTTAGA
>JAFDHS010000024.1:2067-11709 GCA_019308655.1 Deltaproteobacteria bacterium | reverse complement strand
TATACTGTTGGTCAGACAGCTCATTTTTGCGCCCATCAGAGAACCGTTTCCGACAAAGGTAACCTTGTCAGGATCAATTTCCGGCAGAAGACCGATGACCATCGCCTTATCCAGATTGATATAACTTCCGAATCCACCGGCCAGAATAATATGGTCAAGATCATTCATGGTCAAGCCCACGCTTTCAAGAAGAGTTTGACAGCCGCTGTACATAGCACCTTTGGCACGAATAAGATTGTCGATATCCGGTTCCGTCAGTGCAATATCGCGGCCGATCTGGGTTTCATCCGCCCATGCAAGTACATATTCATATATCCCGTCTTCCTGACGGATGCGCGGTGTATCCAGGTCACGGTTAAATTTCCCCAAATTATCGATGACTCCCATTTCAAACATCGTCGCGACCATGGTAATAAGGCCTGAACCGCAGATGCCTTTAGGTCTGACATTGCCGATGGTAAGATTCATCGGTTCAAAGGTAATCGGATTCATGGAAAAATCCTCAATAGCCCCTTTTGCCGCGCGCATTCCAAACTTTCCGCCTTCAAAAGCAGGTCCGGCGGAACAGGCTGCGCAAACCAGCCAGTCTTTATTGCCGATCACGATTTCAGCATTCGTACCGATATCCATGTAAAGTGTAATCTCATCTTTGAGATACATGGCTGATCCCATGACGCCGGAGACGATATCTCCACCTACATAGCTTGAGACATCCGCATACACCAGAACGACAACATGATCACCCAGGGCTATACCCAGGTCAGAGGCCTTAAGGGGAGGGAAGAGGGTGGCAGTTGGTACGTATGGTGAACGTCTTATATATTTGGGGTTTATTTTCAAAAACAGTTGGGTCATGGTTGTATTTGCGGCAAAGGTCATGGTGGAAACATCATCGGGATCTATTTTGGCTTGTTTTATAATCTTTTTTACCAGGTTGTTTATGGTTTCCAGAATCACTTCGCTAAGTTTTTCCAGCCCTCCCGGTTTTTCCGCATAAATAATTCTGCTGATAACGTCTTCTCCATAGCTGATCTGAGCGTTAAAGTCTCCATGTTCGCCCAGGACATCGGCGGTTTTAAGATCGATTAACTGGCCATAGACGGTTGTTGTGCCGATATCGATGGCAATGGCGTAGTTTCGCTCGGTTCTGTCCCCGGGCTGAATATTGATGATACGTGTTTTACCTCCCTCATGGATCGAACGGGCAAGTGTCACCGTAACTTTGAAATTATTTTCTCTTAAAACATCGGGTAACTTTTGTATAACCGGAAGGTTAAGCTGAAGTCGATGTTCATCGTGCTTCAATCTCAGATGGGTAATCAGTCGGGTTACGTCAGCGCAGTTGTCCTGTGCAGTGGGTTCGGGAAGCTCGATGTATTTTTTTTCTACAGGGGGGATGAAAGCCCCTTCTTCTTTTAATTTATGAAGATCGATCTGTTTGATATGGGCTGTCCGCCTTGGTGAGCTCTGGGTTTTGAGTACGCTTGCATCTATATGGGATTCTATTGGAATGCGTACGACAAGATCACTCTTTACAGAAGCCCGGCAAGCCAGCCGGTATCCCTTATCGATATCTTCCTGGCTCAGCTTTTCGGTTATACCGCCTTCTACATCACCTTTTTCGATAATTACCCGACATTTACCGCACACACCTTCCCCACCACAGGACGCATTTATATGCACGCCTGCTTCCATGGCAGCCCGGATTAAATTTTCTCCATCCTGAACGGTTATCTCTTTTTCGTGGGGCATAAATAATACTTTATGTGTGCTCATAAGCGGTGCTCCTTCATGGATTAGATGAATGATGATGTTATCTTAAAACAAGTACGCAATGGACGACAAAGTAAAAAGTACCGGCTCTGGATTCAAAGTGTGAGAATTCGGTGGAATGATCCGTACTTGAGGTACGTCGCAATGATTTACCCGGTTAAATGAATTTTGCCGTTCCGTACAGCGGGAATTTAACGGGGTGGGGATAAAGCGCAACGCAACAGGTGGACTTATTACGAAGCCGCCAATGATATTTTTTAATTATTTGATCCTCGATTGTTAATAGATATAAGGCACATAATGGAGTCTGCTTAACGCTGTTTCTTAACCAGACTTTATATAACCAATTTTGTTGTAAATTAGAAGCATTTAATAATATATTTTAAATAATATGAAGACTTATCCTGATAAATAACAGCAATCCAAACGTCATGATTTAATTTTTGAAAGGGTAGAAAATGAATAGTAAAAATTTTTTTAAGGTCGGAATCGTGCAGTTCGATGTTCGATTGGGTGATGTCCATTCAAACATGAAAACCGCCTTTGAAGGTATAAGGCATCTGGGTGACCAGGGTGCAAAGCTGACTGTACTCCCTGAAATGTGGTCCTGTGGTTTTGACAATAAAAACCTTCATGTTTATGCTGAAAAAACACCTGCAATCATTGAAAAACTTTCTGAAATTGCGTCTGAATACCACATGATAATTGCAGGTTCCCTGCCGGAGTTACCGGAATCGCCCGCTGAAAAAGTGTTTAATACCCTTTATCTTGTTGACGAAGACGGCTCAGTTGCTGGTTTTTATCGCAAAATCCATCTTTTTTCTCCGACAGGGGAGGACACGTATTTTTTTGCAGGCAACAAGGCCGTCGTTTGTGAAACTTCCATGGGCCCCATTGGGCTGATGACATGCTATGACCTCAGATTTCCGGAACTTTGCCGCATACTGATGGATAAGGGAGCCCTTTTGGTTGTTGTGTCTGCACAGTGGCCGTTGGCGCGTATCATGCATTGGGATATACTTACAAGTGCCAGAGCCATAGAAAATCAGGTTTTTATGGTGGCGGCCAACAGGTGCGGTAAAGATCCGGACCTGGAATACGGGGGGCAGTCCAGGATTGTTTCCCCTGCCGGAGAGGTTCTTGCCTCAGCCGATAAGAATTCATGTGTACTGCATGCAGACCTTGATTTTTGCAAAATAAATGAATTCAGAAACAAGATACCCTGCCTGAAGCAGAGAGTCCCGGAAGCATATATTGTCTGAATAGATTTGAAAAATTTGATAAGCTGAATCGCAGATCTATTTTTTTTCGTTATTTGCAGCAGAGGTTTTTTTTGCCCCTCTTTTTTCTATGCGGTTTATGATCCACCTGAGTACTTTTTTTTCCTCATTGGGATCAATCACATCTTTAAATACTTCAAACGGAATTTCCGCCCGGGCCATGCTTTTATGGCCTCCGGCGTCACCGACGTTGCCGAAACTTTCTTTGGCGAGTTTTCCGGCATTTTTTCGAAGGCCGTCGTTTCTGAAAATAATGTTCAGTTTTTTCTTATATATACCGGAGACGATGCTCCATTTAACAGTGTTGACTCTCATGAAAAAATCGGCAATAATTACACAAATATCAGGGCTGACACCCGTTCCGAGATGGACAAAAAGTCTGTCTCTGCGCATACGTTTATCCTGGAGTGCTTTTTCAAAATATTTCAAGAATTGGGGTTGAATCTCAGCCTGATCAATTTTTCGTGCCAGATGGATATTTGCATGTTTAAAAAGAAATTGAAATGCCCGGATATCCTCCATTAATGTTTTATTCTTAAAGTTATTGGTGTCTGTTTTTATGGCATAAAACAGCGCTGTAGCCAGTTTGACCGATGGTTTTATTTTAGCGGCCCTTAAATATTCCGTCATGATACTGGCTGTTGCGCCGTATTCAGGGCGGATGTCGAAAAAAGGTGCATCCGTATCGGTTTCAGGATGATGATCGATGATGACGTTAAATTCGAATTTTTTAAAGATTTCATTATGACTCGGCTGGGAATCGACAATGACAAAACGAGTGAACCGGTCTTTATCTATTTTGTTTATATGAACAAGGTTTATATCCAGAAGGCGGACCATGGCAATATTGTCGGGCCGGGTGATGACGTTGATATTGGAGAGGGTAACGCTGGCTGCTTTGCGCCATAAAAGCCTTTTTACCGCCATGGCGCTTGCAATGGCATCCGGGTCGGCATTAATTATTATTATGACATGATCATCACCTGAAAACTGTTCATAGAAGGATTTTAATCTCTTGGTAGCGGAAAGTGCCATGTAAACCTTTGTTTGTCGTAATGGGTTGTGGCCCTGTGCCGTCAGTGTTATGAGGATAAATGTGCAGTCGATCAAAATCAATGGTACCTTAACATAAAAGTTTATGGCTTTAAAGGGGGCAAGGCGTAGAAATGAGATATAAATCAAGCACAATATGCTGTGTCGTGGTTTTTATTATTTTCTGTCTCTTTTTACCGTCCCAGGTTTTAACGAAGGAAGATTCAGGTCCTTCATCTGCCCCGGCACCTGAAAAACTGATACTCGGCCAGGCGGTGATGTGCGAGCGGATAGAAGCTTTCCTTCCTGAAAATATGGCGATTGTTTTTTCTGTCAAAGTGGAAAAAATTTTCTGTTTCACATCTTTTGATTCCGTGCCTGAAGAAATTTTTATTTCCCATAAATGGTTTTTTAAAGACAAACTCGTCACCAAAAGGAAGCTCACCCTTAAGCCTCCTAAGTGGTCAACGTTCAGCGGCATTCAACTTCGCGAAGCGGACAAGGGTCTGTGGCGCGTGGAAATAACAGGCCCGGCCGGTAATGTTTTTAAAACGCTGAGATTCAGCGTTACGGACTGACAGTGTATGATGAATAAGTTCTGGTTGTTTTTCTTGAGTATTCGATGGCAGGATATCGTTGATATTTTATTGAACAGCTATATTCTTTTCCGCCTTTATGTGCTTTTCAGGGGAACCAATGCATTGCGGGTTTTTATCGGAATCGCCTTTTTGTTGTTCTTTCAAAGAATTGCGTTTCTCATAGGGCTGACCCTGACCAGTTGGGCGATTCAGGGGATTACAGGGGTTGCAGCTCTGATTATTGTTGTTATTTTTAGAAATGAAATCCGTAGTGTTTTTCAGACAAAAAATTTCAAGACGGTTTTCTGGGGAACCCCTCAGAAAACCGTGAGCACACCGGTTGAAATCATAGCCGATTCCGTTTACGAGATGGCTCAAAAGCATATCGGTGCCTTAATTGTTTTCCCGGGTAAAGAAGATTTGAAGGAGCTTGTCCAAAGTGGACTCCCCTGGCAGGGGTTAATCTCAAAAGAGATGCTAACCAGTATTTTCTGGCATGACAATCCTGTTCATGACGGCGCTATTATTATTCAGGATGACCGGGTTACACAAGTCGGTGTTATCCTTCCCCTGTCACAACAAAAGAATTTGCCTTCATCTTTCGGGACGCGGCACAGGGCTGCAGTGGGTATGGCTGAAAATTCGGACGCACTGGTTATTGTCGTGTCTGAAGAAAAAGGGAATGTGGTCGTAGCATATGGTTCCAAAATCATAGAGGTAAAACAGAAAAAGGCCCTTGAACGACGAATTCAAAAACATATCGGCGTACGTATTTCAAAAAAAAATGATTCGGGAAAAGAAAGATTTTCATTGGGGATAGCCGCACTGGTCTGTGTTTTGTTTGTTACCTGGGTCTGGTTCACGATTACCAGGGGGCTTGATACCATGACGAGCTTTGAGGTGCCTGTTGAATATATGAACCGAAATCCCGAGATGGAAATTGTTGATACGTCAATAAATAAAGCGCGACTCCACCTGAGCGGGCCGGATATTCTTATAAAATCGATTCGGCCGGAACAGGTCCGGGTCAAGCTTGATATGAGCAATGCGGTAGCCGGCCCTAATACCTTTGCTTTTAATGCAGAAAACATTACCCTGCCGCCGGGAATTGTATTAAAAAAGATTGAGCCGTCTGTTGTTGATGTGACCCTTGACATGATAATAACAAAGGAAGTTCCCATCCAGGTCGACTGGGCCGGAAAATTAAATAAATCCTTGATTCTTACGAACATAAAACTTGATGCAAACCGCATTCAGCTTACCGGAAGCAGATTGGCACTGGAAAATATTTCTACGCTCTACACGGAAAAGGTTTTTCTGGATCAAATTGATAAATCAGGTTTAATTACGGTAAAACTTCTGATTGATTCTTCTTTGAAAATAGCACAGGGGTTTCAAGACACGGTTACGGTTACCTATACGGTAAAAGAAAGAGAGCAAAAAAGTGTGAAGTGACTTTTCCGGTTTATCCGGGTTAGGGTATGACTTCAAAGTGAATCCGGTTCAGAACGTGTCCATCTTCTTGTGTTACATTTACTTGCCAGTTGCCGATATGCTCCGGATTTTTCAGGGTTATATAGCTCCAGGTTCGCATCCTCGGATATCTTATGTCCAAGGGTACCTCGCAGTATTTTTCCCCATTGACATAGTAGACATGCTTTAAGACAAACGGCTGTTTTTCAGATTTTACCTCCATCCAGATATGGGGATGTATGGTTTCTGAAATATGGAACAGAGTCGTTTTGTCGAGATGTTGACGGTTCCGGACACCTTTACAGGGCACAATGGATAAAAATTTGATTTTTTGATTGGCAGCGAGCTTTTCGAGTGTAAGTGTTGGATTTTCAAGGGTCTTAGGCTTGACGGGTTCAATTGGGTCCGGTGCCGTGGAACTTAAACCATCATCTTCGGCCGCCGCAGTTGTTTTTTGGAGAGGGAGGGGAATGGGATATAGAGTGTTTTTGCAAACAGTGTCCATGAGTTTTTCGGAAGGGGTTGATGCAACTGAAATATCTACAGGTACGATCGGTTTGCTCGCTTCAGGTTGAGGCGGGTTTTGTTTTTTTGAAAAAAAATTTGTACCGTATACTGCAAATAAAACAAAGATAAAAATAAAAACTACCGGTAAAAAAGATGAGCGTTCGGGTTCGTTTTCATACCGATAGCGCCGTTCAGCTAAGCTGGATCTGAGTTCATTCCATTTGGTGACAAACTTTAAATCAGCTTCTTCGATTGTTTTCTTATTCATAAGATTGCTATCAAACTACCCGTTTACTGTTATATCAGCTATCAGCTTTTTTTTGTCTTCTCCTGCGTAGCATACAAAAATGAAATCTGAAAAACGCCGGAAACTTCAAAGTATTCAAGTCTGAATTTCATGTCAAGACTGAATCTTGTAATAACTTATTTTTTCAAAGCAAATCAAAAAATTGCAGCAATTCTAATTTTGGCATTTTCCCTCTTACAATTGTGTGTTACATCCCCCTTATCCCCCTTCAAAGGGGGAATTTAACTGAAGGATTCCCCCCTTGTGGCGGCAAAGGGGGTGTTATTCTTCAAAATTAGAATTGCTGAAAAAATTGATACCGACTTGTCTATATGATAAATGAGTCTGTATAGGATAAATGAGATATACAATGAACCGAGGAATGTGGCGGCTTGTTTGGCCGGACAATCCGGAAAATATCGTTTTGATTTTTTCGGATCTTAAATCGGAGGGTAAATGCAAAAAATGAAAACCAATGAAGTAATTCAGCTTATAACGGATTGGCTCAGAAATTACATCGAAAAATCAAATGCAAAAGGGTTTGTTGCGGGCGTTTCAGGCGGCATTGATTCAGCGGTGACCTCAACGTTGGCAGCCCGTACGGGCTTGCCTTTGCTATGTGTTGATATGCCGATTTATCAAAGTAAAAATCAGGTAACAAGGACCCAAGATCACATTGCATTTTTAAAAGAAAATTTCCCGAATGCAAGTTCTCAGGAAGTGGAATTGACACCGGTATTCGACCAATTCCTTCAATCGGTTCCCAAAGCTGAAGACACGCCGCAAAGAGAAATGTCCCTGGCCAACACCCGGGCACGACTGCGCATGACCACCCTTTACTACTTTGCCGCTTTGTACAAGTATCTGGTCGTCGGTACCGGCAACAAAGTGGAAGATTTTGGTATCGGGTTCTTTACCAAATACGGCGACGGCGGAGTTGACCTCAGCCCCATTGCTGATCTCAATAAAACCCAGGTTTACCAACTGGGTAAAGAACTGGGCATCATTGAATCCATTATGCAAGCGAAACCAACCGACGGACTTTGGGGTGACGACCGCACCGACGAAGACCAGATCGGTGCTACCTACCCGGAACTGGAGTGGGCCATGGAATTTAACGGTGACGAATCCAAGCTCATTCCAAGAAAACGTGAAGTGCTTAAGATCTATAGGCATTACCACAATGCCAACCGGCACAAGATGCTCCCGATTCCGGTGTGTAAAATTCCTGGTGAATTAAAAAAAGTTTGAATATTTCCTCGTTCCCACGCTCCTGCGTGGGAATGCATAATGCCAAAAATAGAATTGCTGGAAAAAGGAGAAGAAACTTGATGAAGCGTCTCACTCCTTTCAAGATTGCGTTGATTTATGCAGTGACAGGAGGGCTCTGGATTCTCTTCTCTGATCGTCTCATCGAGATCGTTGCCCACGACATCGAGAGGCTAAGCCGCCTGCAAACCTATAAAGGTTGGTGTTTCATTTTTATCACGGCCTTACTGTTCTATTTTTTAATCAAACATCATGTCTCGGATATCCGACGTTCGGAAGAGGGACTGCAGGAGAGTGAAAAACGGCTTTCTCAAATCATTCAGGGAAATTCAATAGCTACTTTTGTCATCAATGATAAGCATAACGTCACCCAGTGGAACAAAGCGTGTGAGAATCTGACCGGCATATCGGCAGATAAAATCATCAGAGCTCAAAAATTGTGGGAGCCTTTCTATTTCACGGAAAGACCGGTTATGGCCGACCTTATCGTGGATAATGCTTCAGAACAAGAAATATCCCATTATTATAAGGCCAAGTATCAGCCATCTGCGACCATAGACGGTGCTTACGAGGCTGAAGATTTTTTTTCTAATCTGGGAGAAAACGGCAAATGGCTTTTTTTTACCGCAGCTCCATTGAGAGATCCTGAAGGAAAAATCATTGGCGCCATAGAAACCCTGCAGGACATTACTGAGCGCAAGTTGGCCGAGGCGGCATTGCGCAAGGCACACGATGAGTTGGAAATCCGGGTTGAGGAACGAACGGCGGACCTTAGAAAAGCCAACGAAGAATTAAAACAGGCCAAAGAGGCTGCCGAAGCCGTCACCCAAGCCAAAAGCGACTTTCTGGCCAATATGAGCCATGAAATCCGAACCCCCATGAGCGGTGTTATTACGGCTGCAGAGCTGGTAATGAATGAAAAACTGCCTCCGAGGGCGGAACACTACCTGAAAATAATATATTCATCTGCGCATTCTCTGTTGGGACTCATTAATGACATCCTCGATTTTTCAAAGATTGAAGCTGCAAAACTGGATCTGGAAGCCCGCCCATTTGAGTTGGATAAGGTGCTGGGGAGTATAACGGACATGTTTGCCAACAGGGCTGCAAAAAAGGGGATCGAATTTCTTGTGGATATTGACCCTGAAACCCCCAAAGCTTTGATTGGTGATTCTTTGCGCCTTCAACAGATTCTCAAAAACCTGGTAGACAATGCGGTCAAATTCACGGAAAAGGACGGCGTCATTCTTGTGGGGGTAAAGGTTTCGGAAAAAACATCAGACCGGCAAAGTCTGACATTTTTCGTCAGAGATACCGGAATCGGAATCGCCCCTGAACATCTTGGCAAGCTTTTTAAACCGTTCACCCAGGTGGATGCATCCAGCACACGAAAATACGGGGGGACCGGCCTTGGGTTAGCCATTTCCAAACAACTGGTTGAGAT
>JAFDHS010000024.1:0-2055 GCA_019308655.1 Deltaproteobacteria bacterium | reverse complement strand
ATGGCCGGCAAAATTTGGGCTGAAAGTGAATGGGGAAAAGGCAGCACCTTTTCCTTTACCATAGATTTCGAACTGCAAGCCGAGGTCCGGGAACGAAAACTTGTGGCACCGCCTGATATTTCAGGCTTAAACGTATTGGTTGTTGACGACTGCCCTGACAGCAGAGCCATCATGCAAAAACTATTGGAATCCTTTGGGTTTAGTGTGGAATTGGCTTCTTCGGGCAAAGAAGCATTAGTCATGCTGAAAGAAAAGCAGACTTGGAAAGACCCCTTTAAACTGGTCATGATCGATTGGATGATGTCCGAGCTGGATGGGATTGAGACGTCAAAAAGAATCCGCAGAGATTTGGATCTGACGATTCCCATCATCATGATGACTGCTTTTGGAAAAGAAACCGAAAAAAAAGATGCCGAACGGGTTGGAATCAATGCTTTTCTCACCAAACCCATATCCACTTCAACGCTTTTTGACGCCATTATGGACATCTTTGGAAAACAAGCCATGAAAATCGGGACAAAAAAAGAGCCGATTATCACCAAAGCATCCATTTACAAAAACCGCCTTAAGGGCATTCGAATTCTTGTGGCCGAAGATAATCCCACCAACCAGGAAATTGCATTGGCGGTGCTGCAGAATGCTGGAATTGTTGCCGAAATTGCCCAAAACGGCAAAGAGGCCCTTGAGCTAGTCAATAAAAGTTCTTTTGATGCCGTACTCATGGACATTCAAATGCCTGAAATGGATGGATATGAGGCAACAAAACAGATTCGAAAAGATCCAAAGTTTGCATCGCTTCCCATCATCGCCATGACCGCCCATGTCATGAAAGGAGACGAAGAAAAATGCCTGGAAGCAGGCATGGACGGTTATGTTTCCAAACCTATGGACCAGGACCGATTGTTTTGTTTCACACCATATGGAAATTGATAAAGCCTCAAAAAAGACAGCTGCATGAAAAAGAACCGGAAACTGAAAGCCTTGAAGAAGCCGTTCTATCACCTGAAGAACTCCCGTCAAAACTTCCGGGTATCAATATTCAAGATGCCCTGAATACCCTGAACATCGGCCGGGATATTTTTAAGCGCATCCTTATCGGGTTTCTTGATAACAATAAGCACACCATGGAAAACATAAAAGAGGCCTTTGATAAACAAGATCGGGCAACACTGCTGCTGCTGGCCCATACGCTAAAAGGGAGTGCCGCGAATATCGGGGCGGAGGATTTGCAGGAAGCCGCATTGAAACTCGAAGCCGCGAGCAGAGAAAAAACCCAAAGGGTTGTTGCCTATTCACTTATTGAGAATGTGGAAATCACGCTGAATCAGGTTTTAAAATCATTACAAACGCTTGTTGAAATTTCGAAAGTTGAGTCTTACAAAGAAATTCCGGTGGATACGGTAAAACTCCTGTCCCTTTTTAAACAGCTTGCCGCTGCGCTTAAAATGGCCGATCCTTTGGGAATTAAAAAGCATATGGAAGTTCTCAAGGAATATCTTGACCGTTCAACCCTTCAACATCTTGAAAATCAGATCAATGGCTATGACTACGACGAGGCGCTGGAAACGCTTAAAGGTATTGCGGAAAATTTAGGGGGGCAAATGTAGGGGCGAATAATTATTCGCCCCTACGTCAACAATCATCCTGACTGAATGGTACATCAAAAACAATCGGTTCCATGGTACTATGAAAACAACTCATCAAATTATTTTTGAAAATTCGAATAGCATGGTCAATATTCCATCGGATAGTGTTGACTTGGTCGTTACATCACCACCTTACCCGATGATTAAAATGTGGGATGAAATGTTTTCCAGGCAGAATCGGGAAATATACGAAGCTCTGAATAATCAGGACGGCTCACAGACATTTGAATTGATGCACAAGGAGCTTGATGCGGTTTGGAATGAAGTTTGGAGAATACTGAAAAAAAGCGGATTTGTATGTATCAACATAGGAGATGCCACAAGAAGTTTGAACGGCAATTTTGCTTTATATCCGAACCATTCAAGAATTGTCTCACAGATGCTTAAAACAGGCTTTACCGTATTACCG
>JAFDHS010000398.1 GCA_019308655.1 Deltaproteobacteria bacterium | reverse complement strand
GGAAGAGAATCCAACAAAAATATAAGCCGATCATGTTGATTTTTTATCTTGTTAAGTTTACTGAAAATATTTTTGATCATTATCTTTCCACCCCCTGTTATTTTTAACAGCTTTTATGATTTCCTGTGGATTAGCGTGAAATTTATTCTACACATAATACCGGGTTCTTTCAATAGATTAATTTACCCTCATCGTCACGTTCTTTCCGGAATTTGAAAGTATAACCTGATATTTTGAACATCTTTTTTGTTGACAAACAAAAAAAAGATGCTACCTCTTTTGGGCAGGCTTTTCTATATAAAATAAGAATGTAGCAATTTTTTTGTCTGCCCCCTCTTATGATCTTATGAACTTTCCGTTCCTTGATGCCTTGCGGTTGTTGCTATAAACACTCAATATAATCCCCGCCGGGTTAACGGCAATTTTTTTATCAAAAGAAAGAACTATTTTATGAGTAACGAGATGACACCCCTTTCACTAGACGATACCTTCAGCTTTTCATGTACAAAGAGCGTGCCCTGTTTTAATGAATGCTGCAGGGATCTTAACCAGTTTCTTACCCCCTATGATATCCTGCGCCTGAAAAATCATTTTGATATGTCATCAAACCTTTTTCTTGAACGTTATACCATGCAGCATATAGGTCCGGAATCCGGTTTTCCCATCATTACACTCAAGACAAATGATACATCGGAGTTAACATGTCCTTTTGTTACGCCGGAAGGATGCAGTGTTTACAAAAATCGGCCCTCATCATGCCGAACCTATCCGCTTGCCCGTGTTGCATCCAGGTCCAGAGAAACGGGCAGGATAACCGAGCACTACATGCTGTTAAAAGAACCCCATTGTCTTGGATTTAATCAGCCCAAAACGCAGACTGTCCGGGAATGGATAGTGTCTCAGGATATCGCAGTCTACAATGAAATGAATGATCTGCTTATGGAGATCATCAGCCTGAAAAACCGCCTCATGCCGGGTCCCCTGGACATTAAGTCAAGAATGTTTTTTTATATGGCATGTTATGACCTTGATACCTTCAGATCTCATATATTTGAAAAAGGTATATTGAAGGACCATAATTTGGATGCCGATACTTTGGATTCGGTAAAAAAAGACGATGAAGCGCTTTTAAAACTCGGCCTTAAATCAATTAAAAAAGTCTTTTTTGGCGATCAATAAGGGTATGGATCTTAAAGGCAAAACAGCTCTGGTACTTGGAGCGATAAAAGGAATAGGCAAGGGGATTGGCCTTGCCCTTGCGAATAAGGGCGTTAACGTTGCCTTGACCTATTATGACTGGGAAGAGAGCCTGGATGAGATGAAGCAGGATTTTGAACAAACCGGTACTCCCCATCTGATTATCAAGATAAATCTGCTTGAAACCGATAAAATTCAGGGTCTTGTAAAACAAGTTGTTGATCATTTCGGCAGCCTTGATATTTTGATAAACAACATTGAACGCGGCGGATGGCCTGTTGTTCACGGTCCTTATGTGTGTGAGCAGTGGGACCTTGAAATGGCGACTACCCTTCGTGCCAAAAGATGGGTCTTTGATTCAGCTCTTCCCTACCTCAGGTCTTCAGGCGACGGGCTGGTAATTAACCTTTCTTCTATTTCGGCAATTGTAGGAAGGTCCGGTCCTGCCGGTTGTATTTTTAATGACGGATATGCGGCGGCAAACCGGGGAATATCGCTTCTGACGGAAACATGGGCCCGTATGGGTGCCCCATTGGTGCGGGTCAATGAAATCATGGTCGGCATTGTTGAAACCCGGCATGGGGATAAAACCAGGGGGTGGGGGCTCCTTACCGGAGAACAAAAAGAATCACTGATAGACCATACGCTTCTTGAAAGAACAGGAACCATATTTATGACGGGGAGCGTACTTCGGCTTGACGGAGGATATGTTCTGGGCGGAGACAAGACAGGACCCATGCCCGAAGGGGTCGTCTGATTTTGTTTGCGTTCCTTATCATCATTTAAAATGGAGGTAAAAAACGATGATCATAGATTTTCATACGCACATTTTTCCTGAAGAGATCCGCAGCAACAGAGAAAAATATTTCCCATCCGAACCTGCTTTCAAGCTGTTGTACAGTCCGCCTAAATCAAAACTGGTGGGCACAACGGAAATCATCAACGCAATGGATGAAAATGGCGTGGATATGTCGGTGATTTTCGGTTTTCCCTGGAAAGATGCCGATACATTCAAAAAACAAAACGATTATATTATGGAATCGGTTGCAAAGTACCCCAAACGGCTTATCGGTTTGGGCTGTTTTGATACATTCAGCAAGGAGGCC
>JAFDHS010000397.1 GCA_019308655.1 Deltaproteobacteria bacterium | reverse complement strand
ACTTTGTATCACTGTAACCAGTTTGTCAAACGCCTTGCTCCGATCCCAAAAAAGATTCAGCATTTCAGGAATGTTAAGGATAATATAACGACGTCCGTATGATTCCTGGGCCAGGATCTCATCAACCAGTTTATCAGCTGTTTCCAACAAAACCATATCAAGCTCAACAAAACTCCTGTTGATCCGGTCGGCTTCCTTCAAACTGAAAAATGAGAAAATAGCAATTATAATCATAATCAGAAGAATCGGGATAAAACCTATTATAATTTTCGCTTTGATACTCAACTTTAGAAAGCGGCTCATAAGAATCCTGGTTTCTATGAAGTGTTTTGAACAGTTTCATAGATCATAGTAAATAGCATTGTAGGACCTGAACATCCGGGGCCCTTCACACAAAAAAGCTTACACGCATAAGGTTTTGGTAAAATGTTCCAAACTGTCACAACCTTCCACCAGATAAGGAAAGAGGCTTTTGGTTTTTTCTTCATCCATGTCTTTTCGATTTGTCCATGAATTAAGGACTTTTTGACCATCAAAATCAACTGAAGCAAATCGAGCACCCAAATTGGTAGCCGGCATATAAAAATCCGACCCCGGTAATGCCGCAATATTAAAGTGTTCCAACAAATAATTACAAATGTTTATTCCGGTTAAGATTCCTTTTTTACGAATATTTTCTCTATAGTTTTCAAAATCCGGAAATAAATAGAAAGAACCGTCCGCTTTAGGACAATTTAACCCGGCTTTAATAAACCGATCATGCATGTATTCGGATGTAAATTGATATATCTCGCAAGTTTTTTCAATAAAAGGACGGACCAACTCAAAATTCCCATATGCTTCCAGAGCAGCGTATTGAATCGGTGCGCTAACGGAACTGAAGGTTTCACTGATCACGGACTTTAACGCATTCAATATGATTTTCAGTTCCCTGGGCAACAGCATGACCCCTAATCTATACCCGCCGGCAGCAAAGGATTTGGATAATCCGCCGGTAACGATGGTTCCCTCGGGATAATAATGAGCCAGACTTGAATGAGGCTTGTTGGTGAATTCAATCATTGCGTAAATTTCATCCGATATGACAATAATCTGATAAGCCCGGCAGAGTTTGGCCAGTTCCTCAAGTTCATCTTTAGTGTATAAACAACCGGTTGGATTGTTGGGGTTATTAATAATCAATAATTTTTGCTTCTGGCCCAACTTATGCGCAACACGGTCCAATTCGTCAATCTGCAGCCGATAGCCGTTTTCTCTTTTCGTCATTATCGGTACGATTTCCTTACCCCGCAGAGCAGCCTGGGGGCCATAGCTCACCCAGCTTGGGGCCGGCACCAGAAGCGGACCCTCCATTAAGTAGATGAGTTGAAAGATCAACTCTTTGCTGCCCGGCCCCACACATACGTTATCCGATGAAAAATTATAACAGAATTCGTCTCTATAAAAAACAGAAACCGCCTCGCAAAGCTCCGGTAAGCCCTGGGTGGGCAGATAATCTTTTTTATCGGCGTTTTTTCGTAACGCATCCTGAATATTGTCCGGTACAGGGAAAGGAGATTGCCCAAAACCAAAATGATACACTTTTTTACCTTTTTTTCTTAAACGTAATGCCTTTAAATTTATGGCAAGCGTCGCCGATTCTTTAAGACTTAATACAAGGGGATTCAGTGCTGGAGTTATCATGGCGTCCTCAATCGTTTATTAAGGGACTCAGCAAAAATAAACTATCCCATTTAGCATCTCCTCTTCAGGCCATCTTTATCCGATCCTCAATCAAATCGTCCTCGAAATAGAACGACTATTCCTGTGGCGATTAGATTTCAGATCGAATAAATCTGACCTGAACATGAGCGCTATCTGGAACACTTTATTTGTGCCGAGTCCCTAATTGTCACAATAAATTAGTCACTTATAAGCGTTGGACAAACTTGGAAATCGCCTCCGATAATTCTTTCTGCTCGACTTTCAGTTTTTCAATATCATATATTTTCATGGCTGTTTTTTTCGTTGTGCCTTGCTTGTGGTAAATTCATATTTACAACTTTTGGGATCAGCTTTAAACTCTTTTTTCC
>JAFDHS010000396.1 GCA_019308655.1 Deltaproteobacteria bacterium | reverse complement strand
ATGGTTTCATTCTCTTGGGACGTATCTGAAGCCGGAGCGAGATCTTCCAGAATTTCGTCAGCGCAAAGGTAGGTACTGTTGATATCGTTTGATCCGGGAATTTTCCGGACGATTAAAACCCCCTTGCCTTGATTATCAAAGCCTTGGGCTGCTTTATAGGACAATAAATCCAAATTTTTCTCAACAAATTGAAGATGCTTGTCTTTACGTTTAGGTTTCATTTGCTTATTTTTTATAATTCTCCAAAAGTAGTAATGTATTAAAAAATGCGCCTTGATTTTTCAATGTATATACTATATTTTTTAGATTATCTAAAGTAAGAACAGATTCTCATCCTCTAACATTCATAAATCAGACCCAGTCCCCTTTTGTTTCACACATAACTTCCCGGTGTCGGGCAAGAACAAGGGTGTGCACATGGAAAATGCATTAATACCCATCATTGTTTTTTTGCTTGTCTACATTGCACTGACATTTGAGCTTATAAACAAGGCCGTTGCAGCTCTTTTTGGTGTCGCAATCGTTGTAATGCTTCGGATTGTCAGTGCACATCATGCGGTTACGCTTATTGATTTTGAGACCATCATGCTTTTAATGGGTATGATGATTATCGTGAGTCTGTTACGCAGCACAGGACTGTTTACACTGATTTCCGTAAAAATTGCAGAATTGACCCAGGGAAGTCCCTTAAAAATCCTGGTATTATTTTCAGTAGTAACAGCAATGATGTCGGCATTTCTGGATAACGTCACAACGGTTTTGATTATTATTCCTATTATTATAGAGCTGACAAAAGGAATGGGGCTTGATCCCAAGATTTTTGTGATCAGCCAGGCCCTTATTTCAAATGTCGGCGGTACCGCAACGCTTATCGGCGATCCTCCGAATATTATTATCGGCTCCAAAGTCGGGCTGACTTTCAATCAGTTCATTCTCAATCTGAGTTTGCCTGTCAGCATTATATTTATAGCCGTAGTTTTTTATATATGGGCGGTAAACAGGAAAAAGTTCCAGCCGATTAATACGGATTTGGTGAAAATATTTTCATTCCAACTGCTGCTTGAAAAAATCCGTTTTGAGTTCATGGACATAAAGCTTGACAAAAAGCTTATGACCAAAGCCCTTAGCTGTCTCGGCCTGGCCATATTGCTTTTTACCACCCAGACCCTGACCAAAATTTCGCCCGGTGTTGTGGCTTTATCTGTTGCCATGTTACTTTTGATCATGTCCCGGGCCGATGTGGAACAGGTACTCGAAGAAGTTGAATGGGGTACCCTGTTATTTTTTTCAGGGCTCTTTATACTTGTAGGCGTTCTGGAAGAACATGGCGTTATTGATTGGATCGCTGAAAATATTTTCATGAAGGTGGGAGACAACCCTTATGTCATTGTTCTGATGGTGCTTTGGGTCGCCGGGATTGTATCCGGTTTTCTGGATAATATTCCCTTTACCGTCACAATGATTCCAATTATTGAGCATATCCTTGAATCTAACCCCATACCCAACAATATTCTCTGGTGGGCACTCTCACTGGGTGCCTGCCTTGGCGGAAATTTTACTTATATCGGTGCATCGGCCAATATCGTGGCCATAGGCATTTCAAAAAAATACAAATCCGGAATCAGTTTTTTTGAATTTATGAAAGTCAGTGTTACCGTAACGTTGATATCACTCTTATTAGCTTCACTATATCTCATGGGTTATCTGTGGATATCGTTACAAAGGTAATATATGAACAAGAATGATTTGGAAATATTATACAAACTGTTGAGAAATCACCTGCATGTAATAGGTACGTCCCGAACCACTCGGATAGCGCTTGAGTCTTTTATTTCATCGTTAAAACAGCTTAAATGTTCAAAAGAAAACATTCGCCGGCAGATTTTTGATCTTGCTCAGGCGATCAAAAACGGTAAACCAAGGATAGCCCCTTTGATTAACCTGATCATCCGTTCTGAAAAGGAGTTCGAAAATCGGAAAGTTTTTGACCAAAATACTGTTGATGAAATAAAAAATGCTGTAATAGCAGTCGTCGCAGATCAAATAGTCTACTTAACGCAAGGTACGGATAAAATCATTGATTTGGGTACAAATTATGTGGAAAA
>JAFDHS010000395.1 GCA_019308655.1 Deltaproteobacteria bacterium | reverse complement strand
TCCGTTAAAGTGTTGGATAGCCGGAATACGTACCACGTCTTTCTCGTTTTCCGGCATATTTTCAAAAACCGGAGCGACAATAAGCACATGGTGGCCCCGCTTGCGATATTCAGTTGTAAAGGATTCAACCGAACGGGCCACTCCGCCGACATGAGGGGTAAACGTATTGGTCATCATGAGAATTTTCATAAGGCATCTACTCGATTCAACTCGATGGAATCCTTATCAGGATCGGCAATAACGGGATCAAAGCCGGGAATTTTGACTTCAATGCAAGGCGGCGGGGTATGCCATGCCCCTTGCCAGGAGATAAGGATTTTATTTCTCCGGGGTTCAATGGAGAGTGAAACAGTGCCGAAGGAAGTCGGGGCCGGGCCAAAAAAGAGTGTATCTCCTCCGCTCAGCCACTGTTGCGGGATCCCGGAAGCCAGAATCAAATGATTTCCCTCCTCACGTACAAAACAATTCCTTATCATAAGAACCAATTCGGCCGCTGCCCAGACGTGTTGGCCGTCACCCATGCATCCGCCGCGCGTACCGGGGTGGATCGCCTCGGGCCACTGCCCTGTGGGCGATGCCAGGTCCGCCACCAGGATCATTAATTCAAAATAACGCGGATCACCTGCCCGAAGCAAGACCTGAGCCACATGCAGGGTCAGGTAGGCGTTAATACCGGAGTGGGTCATATCCTGGAAAAATCCACCGTCGACAAAACAATTGGAGAGTAGGAAATCAACGGTATCGAGCAGGCGGGGATCATCCGGCCGACAGATTTGAAGGGGATAACCTATGGCCAAAGACCCGATTGCTCCGGCATCAAGCCGACGATAAGGGGAAGCAGGTATGGCTTTGCGGCCAAGACGCTCGGATGCTTTGGAAATACTTCGATCAATAGCATGAGAGAACGCTTCAGCTTCACGAAGGAAGTCCTTGCTCACTTTTTCATCACTCAAAAAGCCGGCCAGCCGGGCCGCAGCCTGCAAACCGGCAACTCCCCAGAAATCATCCCAGTAGTAGTAGTCATTGGGGCCGAGATGCTCGGCACTGAAACCTGCGGGAAGCAAACCGGAATGAAGGGTATCATGATCGTCGGGGAGGCGTTTTTTATAAATCCAGCGGGCGCCCCGGCGAATGGATCCCCACCATTCGCGTTTGGGGGGACGGCCGGTCATCTCACAAAATCGACCCATGATCCAGAGGGCTTCCCCATTATCTCACAAAATCGACCCATGATCCAGAGGGCTTCCCCATTGGAATCCCATTCACCGTCCTGGGAGTGAAAATACCCCAGCGCATTCTGGCGGTCCGGAAAGCGGTCCAGAACTTTTTCGGCACGATCCGTCATACCGGCACAAAGCAACCCATGAAGAATAAAGGCTGCATCGCGGAACCAGAACCGTTTGTAGGTATAGGGTCCGGGATACACATCGCCGGGGGAGTGAAGAATCATTGTTCTCAAAGCCGCGTCGTAGAGAAACTGAAAACGTTGATCAGGAATGGTCAGTTTACAGTGGTTTTTCAGGTTTTCCTCCCACAGGGCACCCGGAAGTTGCTTTATCGTATGGTCTCCCTTAAGGGGTATACTTGCAACAATTTCCCTGGATTTGCCGGGTTCCATCGTAAATAGTGCCGCAGAGGTGATCATGCCCACATCACATTTTTTTTCGCTTTCGTCGTCCAGATCGCGCAAATGGATATAAACATCCCCGCCGCGATAATTGGAAACATGGTGATGATCGGCAGGAGCACTGAATTTAACGGTCTGAGATCCGTCGATTGTCCAGGCCGTTCGGTCGTGCGAAAGGGCGATCTTGTGAATAAAGCTGACTCCTTCGGGATTGTAGGGACGAAGCGCTATGATGAGCCAGGCTTTTGTATCGGCACAGGCTTTTATTTTTACCCGGCAGATCGGTACACCCGATTCCGGTTTAACCTCCGCCTGAGTGACCAGCGAGATGCCATCCTGATGCGTTTTTGTCGTAACGCTGAGGCTGTCGCCAAGATCAAGCTGCTGGTCGGAAAATTTCGAACGTGAAGGAAGAAGGGAACGCCCGTCCTCAGTCAGAATCCAGCTGTCGATGGACCATTTATCAAAAAGGGGTGTGACCAGCCCCCGAGGATCGACGATGGGCAGTTCCGGACAGTCGGGCAAACCGATGGCCGTCCAGTTGCGATGCGTAAGATTGATATGAGTAATGGAAAAAGCCCTGGGAACAAAAGCTTTGTCTTTAGGATCGAATTGGCGCTCGACCCAGTAGGGCCAGACCCAATCCAGGTTATGCTGGATCACCCGGCTGTTGATAAGTCCCCTGGCATGAAGAACGACGCCGGCACGAAGCAGTTCAACCGGCTCGGCAACCTCGGAGGGTTGGGCAAAACGATGGAGACGGGCCAGCAGGGCAATCGGGTCGAGAAAACCGTGGGCCCGGGCGACATAACGAAGAATCAATTTCCACGGCAACCATTTCAACCACACCATAGCTCACCTCGCGATAATCGTATCATCATAATTGATTTTTTCCATATATTCACTCCCCATAAGGAGTTTCCTCTGCCGGGCTGAAGGTCTTGTTGCATAAGCTTTCAATGCAGTTTCTCCTTTGAAATGTAGTTAGTCAGAGCTTTCCTGGCCATACGGGTGATATAAACGAGCGCTCCAATGCTAATGACAAAGCCGATGCCGTATATAATCCATTCCGCCTTTGATCTCGAAGAACTCCGTAAACCGAGCGTTGCAAGATCAGCGGAGAGAGAACCGATATAAACGTTTCCAAAGAAAAAATCCCTTAAAGAGAATTGCGCGACCCCAAAAAAATAATTGGAAAGTTTGAAGGGAAAGAAGGGCACAAGGCGGGTCAGCAGAATGAACTTCCAGCCTTCGTGTCTGAATTCTTCATCGACTATCTTCAGTTTTGGATGGCTCAGAAGGAACATTGATGCCCTTTCACCAAAAAAATGTTTCGCCGTAATAAAAGCGATTGTAGCTCCCAGGGTCGTGCCGATGACGACATACAACGAACCTTTCAGAACTCCGAACAGGAATCCTGCGCCCAGGGTGAATATAATCCCCGGCAAGACGAACACCACCACCACCATCTCGATAAGAATAAAGAGGAGCGGTGCCCAGGCACCCAGCCCGTCAAGCCAGTCAAAAAGCCTCAACACATACGATTGCGCGTCGAAATAGAAAAGGCCTCCAACAACGGCTGCGATAAACAGAAGGCAGATTACAATATATTTTACTAAAGATAGTCCTTTGATCATACTTTTTTTTACTTCTCAATTGATTTGTTAAGATGCCGAGTACCTTAAAAACCGAACTTTTTGTAAAGAATCAAAACATCGACCTTCAAATAAAAGTATCTGCCATAAATCATGAATAATAATAAACAAGACATAACCGATAAGTTCAGCAACCCCCAATGGAGATTGGGTATCGTTTTTCTGCTCATTCTTGTTTTTCTGTATTTCTGGGGGCAATTATTAACAATAACAGACGAAACATCCTATAAAATCAGTTATAGTGAGTTTATTGACCAACTTGACCTTCACAATATCAAATCGGTTTCAATAAAAGAGTTGCAGGTAACCGGAGAATTTTTTAAAGAAGTGAATCTCTTCCTGCCGGGCAGAAAAGAACCCATACCTGTCAAAAAATTTCAGACGTTGCTGCCTTCTTTCCAGGGCGAAGCGCTTTTGTCAAAACTTGAGAAAAAAAATGTATCGATAAATGTTGAGCCCTCGGAAAAGATTTCCGTGTTCTGGCAGTTTCTGCTCGGCCTCCTGCCGTGGGTCCTCATTATCTGGGTATGGATGCTGATAATGAAGCGTTCCCAGATGATTCAGGGAGGGCCTGGCGGGCTTTTCACCTTTGGTTCAAGCAAAGCCAAACTTCATGATGCCGAAAAACCGGGGATAACGTTCAAAGATGTTGCCGGCATGGAAAATACAAAACAGGAACTCATGGAGATGATCGAATTTCTCCGGGATCCCGGCAAGTACAGCAAAATCGGCGCAAAAGTCCCTAAAGGCGTGCTGCTGGTCGGTCCTCCGGGTACCGGGAAAACCCTGCTTGCACGCGCAACGGCAGGTGAAGCGCAAGTCCCTTTTTACAGCATCAGTGCATCGGAATTTATAGAAATGTTCGTAGGGGTCGGCGCCTCGCGGGTAAGGGATATGTTTCAGAAGGCAAAAGCCTCCCATCCAAGCATAATCTTTATCGATGAGATTGATGCCGTCGGACGAACCAGAGGAGCCGGGTTCGGCGGGGGACACGATGAAAGGGAACAAACGCTGAATCAGCTTTTAAGTGAAATGGACGGTTTTGCCCCTCACGAAGAGGTTATCGTTATGGCGGCAACCAACAGGCCGGATGTCCTTGATCCAGCACTTTTGAGGCCTGGCCGCTTTGACCGGCATATCGTGATTGACAGGCCCGGATGGAAGGAACGTAAACTAATTTTAGAAGTTCATGTAAGGGACAAGATATTGGCGGATGATGTCGACCTTGAAACCATCGCAAAGGGAACACCGGGTATGACGGGCGCTGATCTTGAAAATCTGGCGAATGAGGCGGCCCTTTTTGCGATAAGGAAAAATAAAGATAAAATAGATACAAAGGACTTTGAAGAGGCAAAGGACAAAATTCTCATGGGCTCGATCCGAGAAGAGACCATAAGTGACATGGAAAAGAGAATAACGGCATACCATGAAGCGGGACATGCGCTTGTTGCCTGGGAACTCCCGAATACGGATCCCATTCACAAGGTCAGCATTATACCCCGAGGAATGGCT
>JAFDHS010000394.1 GCA_019308655.1 Deltaproteobacteria bacterium | reverse complement strand
TGATAAAAAGCAATAGAGAACAACAGCGCATAAACAACAACCTTCAAGAGGCAGTTTTTGCGTATGTCGGTAAACAAAGGCTACGGAATAAAATGGCCGAATTAATCGGGGAATTGGTTTCAGAGGATAGGATTCTAGAGGCCAGTATTACCGATCTTATTACGCAAGAGGAGCAGGATTCGGAAAAATAGAGGATTAACCCATGAAAGCCCTAATTGACGTAATCTTAGATTTTCTATTCATTGTTGGTATATCGGCATTGCTGGCTGTGCTATGGGGAGCTTGAAATGCAACCCTGTGACATATGCGATGGTCACGCTACCCTGTGGCATATTTACCACAATGGAGAGTGGCTCATGGTGTGTGAAGATTGCTACAGTAAAATAATGGAAGGGAGGGGAGGATGAAGGTAAGAATAGAATTAACCAGCGACGAAGTTAAACAAATTGTAATAAATCATGTGTTGAAAGAAGTTCCGGTTCACACAGCCGGGAAAGATGTGTTTGCCATAGAGAATTATGGGAATTGGAAAATCGACATCGAAGATAAGGAGGAATCCGATGGATGAAGTAGCGAAAGACGTTGAAAAATTTATGGATGAAGTAGCGAAAGACGTTGAAAAATTTGAGTGCAGAAACAAGAACGATATAGAAGGAATTGTGCCTTACACCCAAGACCCATTTGTTGCCATGGTTGAACGCCTTGCAAGAATACCGGATATTGACCCAACCAAATTAAAACAAATCATGGATATGCAGGAGCGAGCACTGGACCGGGGTGCAAAACAAGCTTTTAATGCAGCTATGACACAGGCGCAAAACAAAATAGAACTTGTTGTTGCTAAATCATGGAATGACCAAACCAAAAGTCATTACGCCAAATTAAAATCAGTTCTCATTAGCGCAAAGCCGATTTATACCAAGGCCGGGTTTTCGTTGATGTTTTATGAGGGCGAGACAGATAAAGAAAACCATAAAAGGGTTTGTGTCGATATTATGCATGAACAAGGACATACAGAAAAGCGGCATGCTGATTTTGCTATCCAAACAACCGGCATTGCTGGAAAAACAATGATGACCTTGATTCATGGTCAGGGATCAACATTCTCTTATGGCAGACGCTATTTGACCTGTATGATTTTTAATATTCCAACTGGTGACGACGATGATGGCCAAACAGCCGGAGGAAAACAACCGGAAATCAAATACATCAACGAGGCTCAAATCAAAACAATCGAAAGCCTGATGATCAGGACAGACATAAACACAAAAGCCTTTTTTAAGTCTCTGAAAATAGCTGAGATTAAAGAGCTACCAGCAAAAGATTTCAGCAATGCCATGAACATTTTGAACGCACGATTAAAGAATATGAGACAGCCGGGGGAAGAGGGTTGATAATAATAGATGCAGAACAATATTCGAATGCTTGGTGGGCTGAACGAATAGGCAAACCTACGGCATCAAATTTTCATAAGATAATTGGCACAAAAGGAAATCCGTCTAAATCCGCTGAAGCTTACATGTACCAACTGGCGATTGAAAATATAACCAATGAATACGCAGGAAAAGAGTTTCAAGGCTATGCAATGAAAAGAGGGCTTGAGCTTGAACCAGAGGCAAGAAATATCTTTTCCCTTATAATGGTTATGGAAGTCAAACAAGTTGGCATGATTTATAAGGATGAACAAAAAAAATATTCTGCTTCACCTGATGGGTTAATGAAAAACACAGGCCTCGAAATCTATTGTCCTGAAGCTGCATCAGCGGGGTATTGTTTTACGCATCCAGACAAGGCGGTAAAACACGCAAAGAAGTTCCAACAAATTCAAGGCACAATGTTTATAGGCGGATTCCAAACATATTATTTTATGTGTTATTTTCCAAAAATGACGCCACTGATTTTGAAAGTTGAATGGGATGAGGAGTTTATTGAGAAGTTAGACCAGGCATTAGATAAGTTCTGCATGGATCTTGTCATGCTGATAAGAAAACTAAAGGGGGGTATAAAGGATGGTTGAATTTAGATATAATATTAATTCTGTAGATATTGATGAGAGCGAAATCGTTGATTATGTAAAGGAGAATTTTTCACCAGAAGATGTATTTCCAGAAAAAGAGCTTGAATATTGGGCAGAATCAAATGGATTTATAAAAGAGGAGATATAATGGCGAAGAAGACGAAGGAAATTGTAAAATATGACATAACCACTGCCGAGATCGAAAAGATGAAGTCCGTTTACATGGATCTGACCATCACCGATCTTGAGAATGAAGACGATTTTAAGGCCGTACATGATGCCAGATTGGTTGTG
>JAFDHS010000393.1 GCA_019308655.1 Deltaproteobacteria bacterium | reverse complement strand
ACCCATAAGCAGATGATCACCCACGGCTATCCGCTCCAACACCAACTCACCTTCCTCCTCCGAAACACGAATAAGGCTGAAATCCGATGTCCCGCCGCCCACGTCACAAACATCCTCCGAAACACGAATAAGGCTGAAATCCGATGTCCCGCCGCCCACGTCACAAACAAGGATCAGGTCGCCCTT
The DNA here is from genome assembly GCA_019308655.1 of Deltaproteobacteria bacterium. Lineage (GTDB taxonomy): Bacteria > Desulfobacterota > Desulfobacteria > Desulfobacterales > JAFDHS01 > JAFDHS01. The sequence goes on along the minus strand of JAFDHS010000393.1, from coordinate 1,963 downwards.
GCTGACGTCCTCTCTCCATTTATCACCGGAAGCTTCTATCCAGGCATAAAAAGCGGCCTGTGGCTCTTCAAGCAGTGTAACATGGGGCAGACCGGCCATTTGAGCCGCTTTTACCGAAAGCTCTCTGGCAACGGCATCAAATGAGGCTGGAACGGTCAAAAGGATATCCTGGTTTTCCATTTTAAGATTTTCGTCTTCCAGGGCCATGGTATGGTTCCAGGCATCACAAGCCTCCACCGGCGACAGCTTTGACAGCTCTTTCGGTCCTTCCCACGGCAAAATAGGTTTATTCCTGTCTATCGTTGTGCTGCACAGCCATGATTTGGCAGAAGAGATCAAGTGCTGTGGTATTTCCTCTCCGCGGTCCCTTGCAAACTCACCAACGGCAAGCCGGCTATCCTCTTCCCAGGGAAGGCTCAAAGATTCTTTTGAGACATCATATTCTCCGGGTACAAATATAAAGGAAGGTAAAATATTCCTTTTTTCAACCACTCCGGCATCTACGAGCTGTGGTATTTCAAAAATATTTATCTGTGGTTTCTTTCCTTTTTGGATATCGGCATCAGTATATGCAACAATGCTGTTTGTCGTGCCCAGATCTATTCCAATTATGTAAACAGGATCAGACAAGATATAGCTCCTTATATTAGTCTTTTAATTCTGAAAGTTGTTCTTTTTATGGCAAAAAGTTAAGAATTTAAAAAAGTGTGAAGTGCCTAAAGTGCCTAAAGTTGAGGAATTCTATCAATTTTATATATGAAAAGACGGAGCGAAGCGACTCATTAACTTTAGCTCACTTCAAACTTTAGCTCCCTTTAGCTCACTTACCCATTTACATTATTTCAATTTCGGCAGGAGCGATAATCATTGCATCCTCTCTGCCGGATAATTTAGGCAGATCTAATTTCGTGGCTTTCCATCCCCTGTGCCGCAGAAGTCCTTCAAATGGAGGTTCACCGGTTACATTCCCGGTCAGTTTGATACGACTGGGGTCAAAACCCTCCTGAACCGTAACCGGATCTCCTTCACTTTTATCGATCACGGCTTTTGGCGCCAGATATTTATTGATCGTTTTTTTGCAGTTTTCATGGATATTCCGGACGGCAGCACCTATCTGAGCATCTTCATAAAGTCGAAGGTCTTCGGAAAGAAAATCCACAAGACGACCTTCATTTTGCAGTATGGAAACTAAATGCAGATAAAACCGCCTGTCATGACGTTCTATCTGTTTTTTGCTGATCTTGGGCTTAGGGGTTGTATCAATGGCTTCTTTTCTAATCCCATAGTCGGATTTTGTTAGCAGTCTCACAAAAGAGAAGCGCAAAAAAAGCCAGAGAAAAAAAACAAATAAAATAAAAACGATACCTGATACCGGAATCAAATAAAATTGTAAATTATCCTGGAGTATATCGAACTGTTTCAATAATCCCTCAAATTCAGAAAGGGGGGTATCCGGATTTGCCGAAACTAAAACCGCTATTTTTGTGGATATGAATTTCAAGCCGAAATAAAAAACGGAATCAACCAGAATCAACAAAAGAGCCATGAAAAAGATTATCCAAACAAAAGAACGGCGGGAATATCCCCTTATTATATCCATAGTTAAATCTCCTTGGAAAAATATGTCGGCCAATCCTCAGCCTTGTAAAAATAATATATTATCAATTTTTATCTTATAAAAATATCATCGGAGAAACCGGCAGGTCAAGATTAAAAGAGGGAAGGCCTTTGCCTTGTTCAAATTTTTCCAAAAGACAGACGGATTTTACCTTGTTATAAAAAAAAGGTTATGGTAATTTTTTAAATTTTTAAACACCTGAAAAGAACTCAATACTCATCAGGAAAACAGAATGGATTACTTGCGAAAATAATGATCATCAGAGATAAATTCGATTTTGAAATAGGCTATCTTAAGAGAAGCCCCTGTAAAGAATGCAAAAAAAGAGAGGATTTTCCGGCATGC
>JAFDHS010000392.1 GCA_019308655.1 Deltaproteobacteria bacterium | reverse complement strand
ACATCAGGCGCTGTGGTTCCGGCATAAATTCCGGTGGCAACAAATATGGCTGCAACGCCGGCAATCAAAATTAAAAGCATTTTTTTACTCATAACAACTTTCCCCCTTTTTAAAATTTTTTTCATGAATTTTTCAGCCAGGATACTCAGTAATTTATTACCGAGAGGAATGGCTACCCTTTAGTGTGTTTGATTTACTTCAAACTCAGCCGTGAATTGGCTGAGCCTGAAGTAAATCCTCCGCTTTCGCGGGTAAGGTTTGCCTCGCCAAAGTTATGATCAGGTTTAGCGCAAGCAGCACTGGCTTAAACCCCTTAGACCTGTTTAACTACTTACCGTAGAGCTTGGGGCTGGCAAGCACCCCAAGGTACCTATTTCTGATCTAACATAGTGCCTAAGCACTAAGGCTGGTCAACATGAGGACTTTTTACATGCCCTGGCTTTTTAAAACCGGATAGTTGACCATAACGTGTAATTTGAATATCTTGGATGTAATTTACCAATCTCGATGATTTGTGTCAATGACAAAGAAAATGATCTTCATTAAAACCAAATGTTTGACGGTATTGAAAAAAACAAGTACATTTATCAAAAAAATAGACCTGTAACCAAGGAGATAACTATTGTCCCTAATCATTGATATTTTAAAATTAGTTACCATAATGGCAGCCGCAATATTACTCGGCAACTGGTTCCAATCCGAACGCTGCTGATCCTTGCGGCAATCTCTCTTCCCATAATAATCTGGATAATAAGACGTTATTTTTAAAACGTTATAGGAAGATAATGGAGAACCTATCCAAGGAGAGGTAATAAATGGAAATATTTCATATTTTCAAACATGCTTTAACGATAAGCTTTTTTGTGTTTGTAATGATGCTCCTGGTCGATTTTATTGATACCGCCACTAAAAAAAGCGTATCGGATCTCATGGGAAAAGGACCTTGGCGGCAGTATACGCTGGCCTCTTTTCTCGGCTCAACGCCGGGTTGTCTGGGAGCTTTCATGAACGTAAGTCTTTACGTACGCGGCATGATAAGCTTTGGTGCCCTTGTCGGGGGAATGATCGCCACTTCAGGAGACGAGGCTTTTGTCATGCTTTCACAGTTTCCAGGTACGGCTTTGGCCCTCATCGTATTATTGTTTGTTTCGGGCATATTTTTCGCATGGATCAGCGACCGGCTGATCAAAATTTTAAGGATTACCCCCTGCGAACCCTGTACTCAAGCCCATTGTGACCACTGCATAGCCGGCATGGAGAGTCAGGAAGGTCTTCGTAATATTTTTCACCCGACAAATCTTGTTACCAATTTCCAGCCTCTATCCTTTACCCGGTTTCTTCTCCTTGCAATGATCATTTCTTTTCTGAGTTTAGTGCTCCTGGGAATTCTCGGCCCATCCTCCTGGGACTGGAAAAAAGTGACGTTCATCGGTCTGTCTCTCTGTTCATTATATATAACTGTTGTTGTTTCCGAGCACTATCTGAATTCTCACATATGGGAACACATAATAAAAAAACACCTTTTCCGGGTATTCTTATGGAGTTTCGGCGCCTTATTCTTTGTACACTGGGGATTGAACTTCTGGAATCTTGATTCACTGATCAATCAACACATGTTATGGGTATTTTTTATCGGCGCCCTCCTTGCAATCATACCGGAATCAGGGCCTCATCTCATATTCGTAATGATGTACGCACAAGGCTTGATACCTTTTTCCATACTCTTTACCACATCATTTATTCAGGACGGACACGGCATGCTCCCCATGCTTTCCTATAACTTGAAAGATGCAGTGCTTATCAAGGTTTTTAACCTTGTTTTCGGGCTTGCCGTTGGAGGGGTCCTTATCAGTATGGGACTGTAAAAGAATCCAGTCCCGAAATCTTAGGGTTCCGTATCGAATGACTATACCTTGACAACTTTTAAACAAGAAAGGGGGCTAAGAACTATGGGCATAAGACAAGCAATTTTTGCAGGAAGCTGGTATCCCGACAATGCCGCAGCGTGTGAGAGAGACATTAAACAATTTCTCAAAGAAGCAAAGGACAAACCCGCTTCGACCCGTAAATACATCGGAGGCATCGTACCGCATGCCGGATGGTATTTTTCCGGAAGCATCGCCTGTAACGTGATCCATTGTCTGGCAGATGAGAATCCACCGGATGTCATTGCCATCTTTGGAATGCACCTCTCCCCGGATTCTCCCTGCTATATTATGACAAAAGGGGCTTGGGAAACGCCCTTCGGCAATATTGAAATCGAAAATAAACTTGCAGAAAAACTTGTGGAAAAATTTACTTTTACCATTGAGACCTCTGAAAATTTTATTCAGGATAACACCATAGAACTTCAGCTTCCTTTTATTAAATATTTTTTTGATAAGGTAAAAATTGTTCCCATGGGCGTTCCCCCTCTTACAAGTTCTCTTGAAATCGGAAGGAGC
>JAFDHS010000391.1:2581-4179 GCA_019308655.1 Deltaproteobacteria bacterium | reverse complement strand
AAAGCAAAACATTTTACGGCCACCACGCTTCCCGATATTCCCACAAATTTTGATTTTATGTGCTGCCCTCGAAGCATAAGCGATCTCTCCTCCAAGATAGGTCTTGGCTATATAGGGCCAAGGGTCCGACGTATTGTAAAATCCGCAAAGTTCCCTGTTCTTGTTACCAGCCCCGTGTATAAAAAATGGCGCAGCATCGCCGTATTTTTTGGCGGATCAGCCAATGCGGTAAATGCCCTTAAACTCGGATTTCGTATCAGCAGGGCATCCGGCATGCCCCTTGAGGTTTTTACACAGATAGAGCAACAACCAAGGACATATTATGAAACCATTGTCAAAGATGAAAAACTTGAAGAAGAGATGGCGTTATATGTAAAAAAGTGGCATTTTTTTGAGAAGGGAAGCTTTCAGGAAAACGTTTATGAGGTTCCCCATGATGCCATTGTGGTGTTAGGCGCATTTGGCCACGGCTTGATCAAGGATATCGTCTTTGGCAGCAAAATGGAAAAGATACAATCCGTAATTCCCAATAATTTTCTTGTTGTAGGCCCCAACTATTCCGCAAACAGGTAAAAAATACAGGTACTGATAGTTCCCTCAACTTGTGGAGCATTGAGGCTATCCTGTATATATTCTTAACGTAGTTCTCTTCAAAGAACTTAGGCTAATCAACCGCGGGCTTTTACAAGCCCACCCGCTTCAGCGGTGGGTAGTTGACATGCTGACATGCTCAAGAAGGATCTTTTGGTTGAGTATAACCTTTGCCGTCTTTTCAAACTGCTTTGTTATGTCTGATACAAAAAACCTGGATTCGCCTTTTTTATCCAGTATCTTATCAATATCGGGATTTTTAGCGATGAAATCTTTTACGCTTTCTGCGGCAGTTATTGAAGAATCGATGATGTTAACTTTTTTACCGATTTTTTGTTGAATAATGTTTTTTAAGAGCGGATAATGGGTGCAACCCAGAATCAAGGTGTCGATCTGTCTGACTTTCAATGGGTGAATATATTTTTTGACGATCATCCTTGTTTCAGGTTTCTTTAGCCATCCTTCTTCCACCAGAGGAACAAGAAGGGGACATGCAGCTGAGTAGACCCTTGCGTCAGGATTTATTTTTTTTATTTTTTTTTCGTATATGCCGCTTGTTATGGTTGCCCGTGTTCCGATGATACCAATATGAAGTTTTTTGGACGTCTTAAGGGAAAGCTTAACCGCCGGTGTAATGACTTCAAATATCGGAATGTCGTAGCTATTGATAATGGTTTCAGTTGCAACACTAGATGCTGTGTTGCATGCCATCACGATAATATTTGCCCCTTTGTTTAAAAGGAAATCCGTATTTTGACGAGCATAGCGGGTAACGGTTTCAGGACTTTTGCTTCCGTATGGCGTACGGGCGGTGTCGCCAAAGTAGATAATGTCATAACCGGGCAGTCGATCCATAATGGCCCGTACAACCGTAAGTCCGCCCAACCCTGAATCAAAGATACCAATCATAACCCAAACCTAACCCGGATAAGCCGGAAGCAAAATTATTTGCCACCAAGTCACAAAGTAATTTTTTCAGATTATATTTTTCGTGTCTTTGTGGCTTG
>JAFDHS010000391.1:0-2571 GCA_019308655.1 Deltaproteobacteria bacterium | reverse complement strand
ATACAATGAATCCACCGAACCGGCCAACTTCAATGGACCAGAAAATTTTTACTATCGGCCTTGACCTTGAGACGTCTTCCGTATACCTGTTATGTTGCAGCCTGGCTGATTCCGGCAAGACCATTTCCACGAAGAACCTTCTTGAAATATGGAACGGAACCGAAAAAGTGCTTTACGACGGCCTTGAAACGCTTGAAAAAAGGAATATTATCCAAAAAATAATCTCGGACAGAGACGTAAATGCCGCGTACAAGCTGACCGATGTGAAAAAATGGAAGTTTTAACAAAAGGGTCAAAAGTATCTTTTCGTGATTTTTAAAACAGGCGCTAAGAACTTTTTGAAAGTTCCTCCCTTACACATCTTTCAACCACATGGCAAGGCACATCCGTAAGAATGCCGGGGCATGATCCCCCCATGATGCTCCAGTTGTTTTTATCAATCAATACGGATCGGATAAAGGGCCAGGCCTTGCACATGCGGGGTTTTACAGGATGAATCGTGCATAACTTGTCCCAGAATATACAGTAACCGTTTTTTCCCTGAGCCAGCACCGGTTTTCCGCCTGACATCCGGCAGTAATTTTCGACAAAGGTGCCGGGGTCCGTATGAATATACTCGGCTATGGCATCAATATCCTTATCGGTTACAAAAGTTCCGCCATAGCCTTTGCAACAATCACCGCATTGTTTGCATTTAAAAATATCCGAAGCCTTCATTTACATTCCTTACATTACATCATTCCGGGGATATTCAATCCGCCGGTAAGTTTTGACATTTCTGACGAGACCATATCCTGTGATTTCGTCAGAGCGTCATTTACTGCTGGACAACCTCTTTTTCTATGTGAATTAATTTAATCTGCTGCTTGCCGTTTGCCACGACTTTAACCATGCCGCCGCCTGCGGTCGTCTCAACAGTTTTTTCCGCCAATTCTTCCTGGACTTTAAGCATTTTTTTCTGAAGCTTCTGCGCTTGCTTCATCATGTTTCCCATGCCTTTCATCAAAAAATACCTCCTATAAGATTTTAACGTCTACAATTTTACCGTTGAAAACTTCAACTGCCTTTGCCACCAGCGGATGATTTATCGCCTCATGTTTCAATTGTCCGGCCTTATCCGCCCTCTCTTTATTTTTATTGTCCCGGATAGGTATGGCGTTGATTTCAATATCCATACTTTTCCCAACAACATCACTGCAAATTTTTTTTAGTATGGCTATGTTTTTTGGCGCTTTGATTCTTTTACAGTTAAAGCTGTTGCCTGTTACTTCAATTTTTATGCACTGATCGTTTAAATATTTGAAGGTGCTGTTTTCCAAATAGGTTGCTATATGTTGTTCGGGAAGAATATCAAGCACTCTTTCCCGGATATTATCAATAGGTTCATCATGATTCAAAGTACTTGCCGGCGGAGGTTCTTGTGTTAATAGCGGGACGGGTGAATTCTGGGATGTGGCCTCTCTGACCATTCCTTGTGGTTTCTCGCTTTCACTATAGGTAACCGGCGGTACGTTATTATGACTATTGTCTTTATCTGGCCATGGAATTCCATTTTTAAGCGCATCGAGTTTTTCGATCAGGAGATCGATGGATAAAGAGGGTTGAATCTGAAATATCCTTATGAATACCATTTCAAGGGCCAGTTTCGGTTGACTTGAAAATTTTATGGTGTTTTCTTCTTTGAAGAGAAGGTCTATAATCTGGCTTAAAAAAGTATCGGAAATATTTTTAATCTGATCGGCCATCAATTCTATTTCATGGGCGGGTACGTCAACCAGTTTGTCGATTTTTCGTCCCATCTTGACGACCAGTAAATTTCTGAAGTGCTCCATAAGATTTAAATAAAACTTTTTTATACCATGGCCCCTATGATAAATTTCATCAATAATATCAATAATGCAGGTTATATCTTTCTGCAAGACGGCCCGTGAAAAATCAAAAATGATTTTTCTGTCTATAACGCCAAGAATATCAAGGATCTGGGCATGGCTGACAGAACCTTCCGTACAGGTCATTGCCTGGTCTAAAAGACTCAAAGCGTCTCTCATGCTTCCATCTGCTTCCCGCGCAATGAGTCCCAAACTTTCAACGGCGATATCCGCTTCTTCCTGAATACACAAGGATTCCAGATGGCTGGTAATGGCATCAAGGCTTATGCGTCTGAAATCGTGTCTCTGGCAGCGGGAAAGGATCGTTATCGGAATTTTATGGGGTTCCGTAGTGGCAAAGATAAACATGATATGGGATGGAGGCTCTTCAAGTGTCTTTAAAAGTGCATTAAAGGCCGCCATGCTGAGCATATGGACTTCATCAATTATATATATCTTGAAGGGGCTGTGTGCCGGCATGTATTTGATATTTTCGCGTAATTCCCTGATATGATCAACGCCGTTATTTGAAGCACCGTCAATTTCAAAGACGTCTACGGCATTTCCGGCGGTGATCTCACGGCAGGATCTGCATGTGTTGCAAGGAATCGGAGCAGGGCCTTTTTCACAATTCATAGCCTTGGCCAGTATGCGGGCAACGCTTGTTTTCCCTGTTCCTCGGGGTCCTGAAAACAAAATTGCA
>JAFDHS010000023.1 GCA_019308655.1 Deltaproteobacteria bacterium | reverse complement strand
CGATGGGCGATGGGCGATGGGCGATGGGTCGCGACGGATTTTGTGGAGAAAGAAATAGTCGGTCGAGACATTATTTGGACGGGTAAAATGAAATTACAGCTTAAGGATTCTCTGTTTCTGGGCTTTTGTGCGGTGTTTATCCTTTTTACCAAGGCAATACTGCGCCTGCATCTGAACATTCCGGGCCATGCCATGTTTTTTACGATTTTCTTTTTGATGCTGGCACGGGCATGTGTGCCGTATAAGCTTTCAGCCACATTTGTCGGGTTTTTGTCCGGGATCATGGCGGTGGTACTGGGGATGGGCAAAGGCGGGCCTCTGATTTTGATCAAGTTTCTTCTGCCTGCTCTGGTGATCGATGCCGGTGCCTTTTTTATCCCTGCTGTGTTTCAGTCGTTTGTGTTGTGCGTCCTGATTGCGGTCATAGCCGGTTCAACCAAATTTGTCAGCACGTACATCGTTGATTCACTGATCGGGATGGATAAAACCGTTCTTGTGCAGCATGCTTTTATAAAGTCTATCGGCGGAATTGCCTTTGGTGTGGCCGGAAGCCTGCTGATTCCGCCGGTCATGCGAAAGTAGCCTGCTGATTCCGCCGGTCATGCGAAAGTTGAAATCATACGGAGTTATTTAACCCCATCTTCACAAAGGAATTTGTTATGCGGATATACATCGGTTTTGATGACACGGATGTCGTCGGCGCAGACCGGGGAACCGGAAAGCTGGCCCGATGGTTTGAAGATAAATTGCCTGAAGACGCCCATCTATGGGGGGTGGTCCGTCAGCAGCTTCCGGTGATGGAGGGGATTCCCTATACTTCTCATAACAGTTCGGCCTGTTTGATTGTGGATCTGCAAGACTTAACTCAAAAGGCGGAAGTGATCGAACGGGCGGTCGAGCATATTTACGAACATTTTATGGAGGGGAGTGATCCGGGGCTATGTGTTGCAGAAGCGGACAGTGCCGCTGTCTCCGATCTTATTGCGTTCGGCCGTGAAGCATGTACGCGGGTGGTTACCCAGAAGGCAGCCATTCGTGCGGCGGGCAGGGTTCACCTTTCCGGCCACGGCGGTACCAATGACGGAATTATCGGTGCAGCGGCCGGGGTGGGACTGAGTCTTTACGGCTGGAGCGGCAGATTTATCGAGTTCGGCGGCCTTCGGGAGTTTGACGACGAGGTCACGGTAAGCGCGTTGGAGTCAAAGGGCATCCAGGTACTCTCCATTGATCGGAATGCCCTGGTTCCCGGCCCGACGGATCTGGTGAATACCCAGGGGTGGCTCCGGCCCAGGCTTTGGGGATTTAAGCCGATTCTGCCGGTTCAGCGGGTAGCTGAGGGAAGGTGGCTGTCAGTCGGCGCAAAGAATAAAAAAAAATGAATGTAACCTTTTTCCGATTTTGCAGGTGTGGATTTGTCCGCAAACCGTCGTACCATTAAAACCCACACCTGCTATGTTATCTCTACACAAAAAGGTTGTTATATTCTATTGAGATTTTGATTAATAAGAAAGCGTTATACCGGCCAAAAAGCTTCTTCCCGGCATGGACCCACTGCCTTCGTCATAGTTTTTATCCGTTAGATTTTTCCCCTCTGCAAATAATTCCATTCCGATCTTTTCTACGTGGGGCGGTTTATAACTTACTCCGAACTTTTTCCTCTTTATCCTTCTTGTTTTCTTTATAATATTCGATTTGGTCCGCTGTGTAGGAGGCCTGCAGAAACAGGCCCAGGCCGAAGTCGGTCAGATATCCCGCATCCAGGTTGATCTTATGCTCGGGAGTAAACTCGGCATCTTTTTCTTTGCTGTGGCTATCTGCTTTATCTTCCGCTGAAAGCCAGTGGCGCAAATGAAAGAGAGGAGCTAAAATCCGGCTTTGTCCGCAATGGCCCGGCCGGCCAGAATCCCGCTTGCCGAGGCCTGAATAAGGCCTCGCGTAATGCCCGTACCATCGCCAATGGCAAATAAATTGGTCACTTCCGTCTCCAGTTCGGGAGAGACTTTAATCCGGTTGGAGTAAAACTTTACCTCTACGCCGTAAAGAAGGGTATGACGCGAGGAGACACCCGGAGCCAAACGGTCCATGGCCTGGAGCATCTCAATAATACTCGTCATGTGGCGGTAGGGGAATACAAAACCCAAATCGCCCGGGGTTGCATCGGTAAGCGTGGGCCGGGTCAGGCAGTGTTCCATACGTGTCGGCGTGCTCCGGCGGCCTGCCAGAAGATCTCCCAAGCGCTGAACGATTGCGCCTTTTCCTATAAGATTTGCCAGTCCTGCAATGTAAAGACCGTAAGCAATGGGATCATCAAAGGGTTCTGTAAAAGCGCTGCTGACCAGGATGGCAAAATTCGTGTTTTCACTTCTTTTTTCAGCGTAGCTGTGACCGTTTACGGTGATGACTCCATTATTTTTTTCGGTCACCACCTCACCATAAGGGTTCATGCAGAAAGTCCGCACTTTGTCATCAAAGGTTTTGGAGTAATAGATCAGTTTGGATTCATAGATCACATCCGTGATTTTTTTGAGAACCGTTGCCGGTAATTCCACACGAACGCCCAGATCAACAGGACTTGGATTGATTTTAAGCTTCAGTGCATCCGCCTGCTGCTTCATCCAGGCCGCTCCTGATCGGCCCGGAGCCGCCACAACAAACCGGCTGGAAAGGACTTGCCCGTCAGCCAGTTCTACGCCTTGAACCTTCCCGTTTTCAACCCGAATATTTTGAACATGGCAGCCTGTGCGGATTTCCACACGTCCGGCAACCGATTCCCGCAAACGGTCCAGGACAATCCGGCAGTTTTCCGTGCCGATATGGCGGATAGGGAAAGGAATCAGCTCCATTTCAGCCAGCCGGGCACGATCGGCGATCTCTTCTATTTGAGGGGACTGGGCCCCAAAAAAAATATCCGGAGCTCCATGGGCCACATAAATTTCATCTGTTTTTTTAAGGAGCTGGTCAAGGGCTTTCTTTTCTGTAAATTCATTTAACAATCCGCCGATTTCAGCAGAAAGGGTCAATTTCCCATCGCTGTAAGCGCCGGCACCTCCCCAGCCACAGAGCATGTCTTCCGAGTTGTGGCGTTGGCGCTTGCTGAGATCTTTTCCCCGTTCCAGCAAAAGGACCCGTTGAATGCCTGCATCGGCCAGGGTCAGGGCGGCAAAGATACCGGCCGGGCCGGCACCGACAATAATCACTTCATAGTTCATCAATGTAGTCCTTTACCAAACTCAGGGCATCTTTTCGCTTTTTAAAACGGATTTTCCCAAAAATCTTTCTGCAATCTTCAAATTCCAAATCATCTATCAGTTTGTTGACCAGGGCTTCATCTTCGCTGTGAGGGGCATCCGATGGACCGGGAAGCATCTCGTCCTTTTGAAGCAGCTTAATGTAGATAAGACTCCGGGCCGCCGGCAGATTGGCCCAATTCTCGTCAAGACCTGAAGTGAAGGAATAATAAAGGGTAAGAATATCTCCCGGTCCCATATTCCTACGTTTTGCTTTTAAACGCTTGACCACAGGCTGGAGATGAAAAATAACGTGAATTTTCCGGTCGGGGGCAAGCTTACGGCGAAGGCTGAGATAAAGGGGATAGTGGATGTAACCGGATTCAATGTATATATCCGTATCAGTCTTAATCATGGGTACAATGGCCTCAGCTCGCAGACGTGCCTGAAGCAAAAGGCGCTTGGCATCGGCCCGGGCAAAGTCTTTTACCGATGTTACCACGTGATCAAAGTCGGTTTCCATGCTGTAGGCATAATAACTGATCAAGGCACCGGTAGCCCGCTTTTCCGCCTCGTAAACCTTTTTTAAAGCCGCTATTTTTACGATATCTTCAGGCGTTTTTCCTTCAGCAAAAAGATTATGGATTTTAAGGAGGATATCCAGATAAGGTTCGATCTGTACGATCTGATGCCCTTTTTTGTGAAGTTCCCTGAGGGTTGGGCACATCAGGCGTTCAAATTCGGGAAAACCTGAGTCACTCTCCATTAAATAGTCATCAATGGGAAAACTGCCATTCAGCATGGCCGAAAAATTGGGATTCGATGCTTCTTCAAGTACAATCGTCTGATGTCGCCGCATTTCATTTTGGATAAATGGCAGGGCTTCGGCGCGGTGAGATGAAAAACCGATGGTGACAAGGTGTTTTCTCATAGTGAATGGAAGAAGACATGTGTCGAAAAAAACGCAAACAAACAGAACAGCGAATAACGTTATGATTCTATTTTTTTATTGAAGGTTTCAAGTGCATTATTGAGCAGGCGGCGTATGAAGGATTCTTTGTCTTTTCGGATGAGTTCCTTGTAAACATGGTAGTCCGGGTGGGTTTCCAAAAGCGCCGGCGGCTTGCCCTTGCATTTCAGCTTTAGCTTGTCAAAGTCCTGGACCATTTCAAGAAGGCTGTATCCTTCACAGGGTAATTTATCGATCCATCCCAATCGATGCATCATTTCAAACCGTACTATATCCACTAAAAAAAGATGGATATCCATAACCTGCATTTGTTTGTCTCTGTCAATCTCATGGAATTCCGAAGCTTCCCCAAGGTCCAGGATACCCATTATCAGTTCGTAAAAGGCAACATTGCCCAATTCTCCGGGCACGGCAAGAAAATAGAGGGTCCCGTCCGAAATATCTGAAAGCCTGGTGGTTTGACCGTAGGATTCTCCAAAGCGTTTTAGCCACGGGTTAAAGCCCCTTTGCTCGACCACTCTTGTCTGATATTTTTGAAGATTAATTATTTTAGCCATAAGAGAGGATAGAAAATTTAATAGTTTGCAAAAAAATGCTATATTTTTTAAAAGGTTATAAAGTATAGAAAAAACAGGCGTGTGTGTCAAACAAATTCCATGAATCTGTAGGACCATCTCATTTGAATTCCAAATGAGATGGTCCTGGGATCGAGGGGGGCACCCTGGAAATAATTAAAGATGAAACCTGTACTCGACCCCTTTTCTCAACAGCTGACTTAGTACCAGATTTTCAATGACCAGGCATTTAATTGGCCTTGGTCCACCCGAGCGAGGTCACGCACGCGAAGCTGCCAATGCAGCAACCGGCCCACGTCGGCGGAGGCCTTGTCCACGATGTGGATCGTCCAATCTCCCCGCACCTCTTCGCCGTGCACAGCGAAATCGTCGCTCGTCCAGGTACGGATGATGTCGTCGCCGATTTTGCAGGTGCAGGAGGCGTGGTGGCCCCAGGCGTTGTTTCGAACGAACGTGTTTAAATCCTCGCCTGATGCAGGCACTTCCAGCTTTGCCCTATCATTTAAACTAAGCAGCGCTGCTTTTTTTGCGTCCATTTGATTGGAGTATTTAGAATAATCGATATGGACCTCAACCTGTCCCTTGGGCATCAACAGTTTGCACGTCAAATTTGCTTCGACTGAATTCCATCGTTTGCTCGTCTTTGATGCAGTCAATAAAATGGTTTATCGAGCTTCTTTTCCGCTGACCTATTTTTAACCGGTTTCCACAATTAGCCTCCCCGGTATAGATTGACTTAGCATTTGTCGACACACCAACTACAAATCCAGTATGGCCTTTACCTCCTGATTTTATCTGAATAAAAACATCGCCGGGTTTGGGATCAGACGTGTCCATTTCTGCACGACGGGCCGCCCTCCACATGTTTTGCACGCCTAAATGGTGTTTACCTTCTATTGGATAGATTCCGAGCACTTCATTCAATGCCCAAGATACAAACGCGCAGCACCAAGGTTGTCCGATGACACCGGTTTGACCCCAATAGCCATCAATGTCGAGACTTCGATTTGACCCATCCGGAACTTCAAAAACGGGTTTTGCATGTTCCTCATAAATCATCTCAAGAAGTTGACGCCGCTTCGTCGTCAAACCGTCTGGAATAATTGGCTGGAAATGATTGCGTTGAGCATCACCACTTGGGTTTTCCAGAGCCCACCATGTTTTTTTGCCTACGATCCCATCTGGCTCCAGAGGAATACCTTGTTCATCGATGTGTTGTAACTGAAACAGCACTACATTTTCATGAGTGACGTCCTCAAATATTCCATTGGGTGGGGTGCGGTCCTTAAAATACCCATGAGATGACAAGAGGTGTTGCAGGCCCACGACATCTGGATCTGCTTTTAATCGGCGTAGAGTTTTTGACATTCCCTTCTCCTGTTTTTAAGGGTTTTTAATATTATTAGGTGGACAAGGCTGTAAATCATGGTCATGCTGAGATCTTTATTTGTGGCCAAGAATTTCCTGGACAGTATGGATGTCGTAGCCTGTTTCAAGCAGATGTGTGGCAAAGGAATGCCGGAAGGTATGGTAATCGACATGCTTTACCACTCCGGCATTGGGGACAGCTTCTTTCACGGCCCGTTGAAGAATTGTTTCATGCGCATGATGGCGCCCTTCCTCGCCGGTTTTTAGTGGGGAAAAACCCATTAGTACCGCCATCCCTTTGGAGTACTGGGATCATTTACCAGAGTTAGAAACAGGAAATTCTGAAACAGGGACTTGATTTTTTCTGATAGAATGAATTATTTGATCGCTTTTGTATATGAGGGGAACGCCTTATTTTGATAGGGTGAAACCACTATATATGCAGGTATATTAACAACTGTGGCAAAAAATCTTACAACAACCCCGTTTACCTGTTCTACACTTCGATATTTACGAAAATATAAAGAATTAAGTCCCCACGCTGCATTAACCTGGGGCTTGACTAAAACTTATTGATGCTGAATAAGTCAACGACCCCTCCTGAATCATAGATTCGCAAGGGACTTTTCGGCACGGGAGTTAAAAAGCTTTGAGACAATTCCCAGTATGACGCATATGATCGATTATTATTTCGGAAACATGGAGAAAAATGAACTACGATATTAAAGAAAAAATGCTGATTGAAGATTACGAAAAACTGTCTTTCTTTGAACAGACGTTGCTGCAGTTTTGCGCGGTGATGTATGCACCACGTAACCGGACGGCTATATTGAAAAGCTTTAAAAGAACTACTCTTCCCTTTCCAGAGGAACCATTTACAAAGGTCGGGCAGTTGACGCCTTATCTGAAAAAACTCGAGGAATTGGACCTTCTGGATAAAGAATTCCGATGTAATCCCCATGTTATGAATAAACTTATCCGATTTGCCATTGCCCAAGGCGATTATCAACGCATGGTGGATGCGGTTCAAGAAGAGGCACCGCTCAGAAATATCCGGCATGTAGAGCGGGAAGATTGCCCTGTTTTGATGCGTGACTTTCAAATCGCAGTCCATACCGGTGATGGGGACCGTTGCCGCATATTATATAACCTGATGGTCAATTCACCGATATGTACCTATCTTTTATATCAAGATTATCATCATAGAGATCCCTATCTTCATGTTTGCAACACACCTTTTGATGCCCCATGGTTTGCCGGCCTTCCTGTTGAAGTGCAGACAGATGCTCTTCTGGTCATCCTTAGCCATAATCTGGAATCGCTGGAGCCCATGGGTGATGCACTGGATGCTGTTCTGGTTCCCGGTTTTTTTGACAGCATTTCCGGACATAAAAAACAAGGGTTGGGTTACCTTGTGACTTCCATCCTTATTTTTTCGGGCAGGCTGAAGGAGGCTTGGTATCTTATCGGTAACATCCTTGAAAGTAACGGCTACAGCGGCGGCTTACTCGGATGGCTCCATTTCATTGAAGGCAGGCAGCAGGATGCGCTCGAAAGCTATGGAAAAGAGCTGAAAGCATACAGAAAGATGACAGGAAAACGGACCGTTTATTTTACCGGGATTGGTGGTGTGTTTTATATCCTGGCACTTTTGAAGAGTCATACGCCTTCTTCGTTGAAATCGGCTGCCGGGTTGATCAAAAAAGTGAAAACCAACGAATATAAAAGTCGTTATACCGTGTCGATCTATTCCGCTCTTGAGGCGATCCTCGATATCGAGAAGGGTGAACTGCAAAGGGCGAGGAAGAGCATTTCCGAACAACATTCATATGTTAACCCCCTTTTGATATTTTTTTGGACGTTTGCGTCGTATTGGCTGAACGGTAATCTCAGCGTTGAGGAATTTAACGCATTGGACCGGATATTTTGCGATGCAAAAAAGGCGGGGTTGATGTGGCTGGCCATGGAGTGCGCCGAAATTCTCTGCCGTTCAACAAAAAAAGAGAAAAAGGCATACAAAAATTTTGCCGATAAGATCCGGAAAAAAAACGGGACGGTGCCGATCATTTCCATGGTTAAGACTGAAGAACCCTGGCAAAAGAGTCTGCGGGCACTTATTGACAAAAGCGTTTCGCAAGAAAAAACCGAACCCGGATACGGCAACATCCGCCTGGTATGGCTTGTCAGTTATGAGTACAATAACCTTGATCTGCAACCGAAAGAGCAGAAGCTGTCCGCTAAAGGGATTTGGTCCAAGGGGCGGCCGGTGGCGATGAGCAGGTTATACAGCGGCAAAAATCTCAAGTATATTACCGCCCGGGATAAAAAAATCTGCGATACCATCGTCAGCGAATACCGTTATTATGGTGATACCCATTACTATTTTGACTTGGACAAGACCCTGCCCCTTCTGATCGGTCATCCCCTTCTTTTTTTGGCCGGCTCGCCTTTGACCCCGGTTGAGGTGCTCAAAGGCGAGGCGGAGGTTTCGGTAAAAAAGAACGGGACCTCATTGAATATGAAATTCCTTCAAAAGCTATCGGAGGATCGGTTTATCGTGGTTGCTCAGGGAACACCAGCCGCTTTCAGGTTATCGAAATCACCGAAGAGCACCGACGCATCGCCGGAATCCTTGGGAAAAAAGGATTGAGTATACCTCTTCATGCCAAAGATCAGGTACTGACCGCCATGGCTGCCATTTCTTCTTCGCTGACCGTACATTCCTCAATCGGCGGCGCATCGGATGATATTGCTGAAAAAAAGGGAAATACCATGCCGTATGTGCGGATGCTTCCTTCGGGGGAAGGCTTTCGGGTCGAAGTGGTTGTCAAGCCTCTGGGTGAGGGAGGGCCGCATCTGAAACCGGGCATCGGAGATAAAACGATCATTGCCAGGGTTGCGGGTAAACGCATTCAGACGCAACGAAATCTCGGAATTGAGGAGAAGATGGCGCGGGCGGTTGAAACGGCTTGTCCTTCCCTGCCGATTTTCGACGAAATCGACCGCACAGGCTATCTGGCCGAACCCGAAGACTGTTTGCAGGTGTTGACGGAGCTGAAAAAACTTCAGGACGACGGGCGGGTTATTGTGGAATGGCCGGAAGGAGAGAAGTTGAAGGTTGTCGAGGAAATTTCCTTTGAGCGGCTGCATATGGGGATAAAAAGCAGGAATAACTGGTTTGAAGTGAGCGGAGAACTCAAAGCGGATGAGAATCTTGTGCTCGACATGAAAAAACTTCTGGATCTTATCGGTCAAACCGAACATCGCTTTATTCCTCTGGATGACGGCCGTTTTATTGCTCTGACCGAGGTGTTTCGCCGCAAACTGGCTGAATTGGAAACGCTTTCCCACGGCAGGGGAAAAACCGTCCGTTTCAGCCCCCTTTCGGCGCTCCTTCTGGAGGAATTCGCCGATAACATTCCCAAACTCAAATCGGACAAGGTCTGGAAAGAGAAGGTCAAGCGGATCAGGCAGGGCAGGGAGCTTATTCCGGAAGTTCCATCGACCTTCAAGGGGGAACTCAGGGCGTACCAGGTTGATGGGTATAGCTGGCTGATGCGGCTGGCCCATTGGGGGGTGGGCGCATGCCTTGCCGACGATATGGGGTTGGGTAAAACGGTTCAGGCCCTGGCGCTGATGCTTGCTCGTGCATCTGAAGGCCCGGCCCTGGTCGTGGCCCCCACCTCCGTGTGCAGCAACTGGATGGATGAGGCCAAACGCTTTGCTCCGACGCTGAATGCGCTCCTTTTTGGAGGAAGCAACAGGAAGGAAATGATAAAGAATTTGAAGGGGTTTGATCTGCTGGTGGTCAGCTACACCCTTTTACAGCAGGAAGTCAAGCTGCTTACTGAAGTTAATTGGCACACGGTTGTTCTGGATGAAGCTCAGGCCATAAAAAACATAACTACCCGCCGTTCGCGGGCGGCCATGGAACTCAACGGAGATTTCCGGATTATTACTACCGGTACGCCGATCGAGAACAACCTGACGGAATTTTGGACACTTTTCAATTTTGTCAATCCAGGGCTTTTGGGGCCCCTGAAGCGATTCAACGAGCGTTTCGTTCTTCCTATCGAACGTGACAACAGTGCTGACGCGCGAAGAAGGCTGAAGAAAATGATCAGTCCTTTTATTCTGCGGCGGATCAAATCCCAGGTTCTGGATGACCTGCCGCCGCGCACCGACGTTATTCTTGAAGTGGAAATGGGCCGGGAAGAAAAGGCCTTTTACGAGGCCCTGAGGCAGGAGGCTGTTAAAAAACTGGAAGATGATGAGACGCCGCCGGGCCGCAAACATTTTAAAATTCTGGCCGAAATCATGAAACTGCGGAGGGCCTGCTGCCATCCGAGCCTGGTGATGCCGGAGTGCGGCCTGTCGGGCGCCAAACTCGATCTTTTCGGTAATCTTGTAACGGAGCTTCGCGAAAATGGTCACAAGGCCCTGGTCTTCAGTCAGTTTGTGGGCCATCTGAATATTCTGCGGCAATACCTGGAGGACCAAAAGATTGATTACCGCTATATCGACGGGAGTACGCCCGCAAAGGAGCGCAAAAAGCAGGTAGACCGCTTTCAGGCCGGTGAAGGCGATATCTTTCTGATCAGCCTCAAGGCCGGCGGCCTCGGGCTCAACCTTACCGCAGCCTCTTACGTGATCCACATGGATCCATGGTGGAACCCGGCAGTGGAAGATCAGGCTTCGGACCGGGCTTACCGTATCGGCCAGCAGCAGCCGGTTACGGTTTACCGCCTTGTCATGCGGGGCGCTATTGAAGAGAAGATCGTCAGGCTGCATGCAAAAAAGCGGGACCTGGCCGACAGCCTGCTGGCCGGAACTGATATGAGTGGGAAAATTTCAGCGGAGGAACTGCTTGAATTGATAAGGGAAAGATAAAATTCAGCACAGCCGAAGTTAAACCTATATGATAAGGGAAAGATAAAATTCAGCACAGCCGAAGTTAAACCTATATCTTGAGTTTTTTTATTTCAAAATCTTGGATCCAAAAAGAAAAATAAATAAGGTGTCCCCGGAATTTCCTGGGCAATCAGATCCATAACTGATAACAAAAGAAAAGGCTTGTGTGGAGCACGGTGGCATGTCAGCATCGACCAGCGGTGTCTGCCCCTATCGGTGTTGAGCTTGGCGAAATGTGGGAGATAATTTTCGAGCATTTTCCTTTTACGATTTAATTCGAACATCAAGTCTTGAGTGGTGCCTCTATTCCCGGTTCACCGGCCAACCCCTTGTTGGCTTTGGGCTCAACATCACGGCACTTCTGATCAAGCTGGTGACAGTATTACAAGCATACCAGACACAATAACCAACGGCATAAATTCCAGTATAAATGACAATAGAGGTCTCTCTATAAGTTCTGTTTTAAAATATTGTGCAGATACCCGATTGCTTCAGGACTAAATCTTACGGTATTGCTTTTTCCCAGGATTTTGCCAGGTGGCCGATCCGTAGGTGTCAAGCTGAAGGTATTTGTCTCCATTTCCATCGGTAGTGAGTGAATAAGATCAATTGGCTTCAGAATTTACCTGAACAGGATAAGAATTATTTCTACTCTAATCCGTTGCACTGATGCTTTGATATCATATTGATATTAAAGCACGTTAAAAAAATTCAATGAGTACAGATTTATAGCAGGTATCAAAAGCCAAGGAAACGGATTAATCAGCGGCTCGGCCTTTATTGTCATTTCTAATCAAATCTAACCATTTATCTTCAAAATCCTCATTATCTTCAAGAAGGTCTATGAAACCCCTTAAGTATTCAGTTAGCTCAACCTCCGTCCAATTCATTTTTTTCCCATCTTTAATTAAATCCTCTATATCATCATCATCCCATCCGCTGAGTTTTAATTTTTTGAATACTTTCAAATATTCTTCATCATCACCCATACTATATCTTTCGTTATCAATTCTCCTCTCCAAATTTTTACATCGTTTATATTCTTCCTCCGTAAGATTTGAGCGCTTTCTTCGAGATTCTTCTTCAAAATATTCTATTATCTTGATTACACCGAGTAATAATAAAAAAGTAAAAACGTAGATTGCCAGATTCTCCATAAGTTGCATCCTGTATTTCAGCATTTTTTATAATTATTTAATTGATATGCCCATTTTATTACTTCTTTCATCTTGAATAGAAAATTGCTTTATTGCAACTTTTTAGCTGGGATTCAACATAAGATTGAAGTTTGGATGTATAGCAGTTATTTGCAGTAACCCCGAGAATGTGTGGTTTAGACTTTTATCCAGCTATAATCCGTTAATCTTCGTGAACCGCCCGCTTGCCGTGGTGGTGTGGGGCTGAGGGAGAAAAAAACCCCGACGACCCGATTAAGCAATTTATGCATCTCTATCCTCTCGAAGATAGATGGTTAGTTTAGATTCTTGGATTTTAAATGTTTTTAACAATCTTCTTATGCTATCTCGTATCTGATTAGCTGATAAATTCATTTCAACATAGATAGAAGATCCACATTTCTTTGGGCTGCGCAAGTCAGTCGAATGTTTGGAGAAATATTTATTGTTTCGATTGCTTATATGATCTTGGTCGTTTCCCAAGGAATTGAAAAGAGCTGAATCTTTGTTTCGAAGATAAGTGTTTATTTGGTTGTAAACTTCTGCCCAAGTGAGCTTATTTCTGTACGCTGAGTCTTCTATCACAAAACCAAAAGGCCGTTTATATTTAAAGTTTTCTCTCAATGAGTGAGGCTTTTTATTATTTAATTCTTTGATTATACGATCTCTTTCCGAATGCGTATGGACAATGTTAGTATTTTCTTCTTCGGTGTATAAAGGGGTATTTGTATAATTCTGAATTAGTTCAGAAAGTGCATTCGCCGATGTGATAAATTGAGAATTACGCTGATTAAAATCAGACTTGAATGTTACGCCTTTCTTTATTGAGTCATTGTCATTGTGATTTATTTCAAGCCATAAATCATCTGATAACGCTAAAAGATCTTCCTCCACACTTTTAAGGTTGCTAAGGATTTTTTTAATTTTTTTCTTCATGGCTGAGGTCCTCTTTTTTTTGCCTAACACCCAGGGTAATAAGCGGCGCTACCCAAACTTGCCGCGTCAGCTCCGCCGTGTTTCTCGCCGTCTGCTATAGCTTTAATATCTTAATTTCAAGTAACGAGTAACTTTGAATTCCTTCACATAGGGGCTGCTACGAATTTTGTTCATTAATTCCCAATAAGTATTTTTTGCAAATTTACCTTCAACGCCTACAGGGTAAGTGTACCTGTATTTAGGAGGATCACCGTCTTCATGTATAATAGATTGCGAAAATTCCGGTTTTAAATATTTGTGAATACCCCACCTGATGTTGTTAAGAAACTCAACAATAGTACTGACATGATAGTTTAAGATATCATCATGAAATCTTTCATAAAATTCACAAAGAATAAGCAAAGCTTCTTCAAAGCTAATTTTGGTACTATTTCTTCCAAAAACTTTAATAAGCTCACTGACTACTCCAGATAAACGGGAAAAGTTATGCTTTGAAATATTTCCGCATATTTTTAGAAATTCAATTCTCTTTATAGACAATGTCGTTTCTATTTCGGTTGATGGCAACCAAACTTCTACCTCTGCATCCTGTTCCAACCACTCTGTGAATTCTTGTGAGGCTGCTGCCAAAGCATCAACTGAACCATCTATGTTAAAATGTGGATTCGCACATATTTTTCTAACTGTTTCTAAATATGATAGATTTTCTCCCATGACCTTTTTATCTGAACGAGACAAAAAATCGACCAGTATTATATTGAAAAATCTTTGGTGGATTGAAGATTTGAATCTAATTTCAGAATGAGGATCTTCTCCAATCAAATATAGCACTTCATAATTGACCATTTCATCAATCAATTCTTGGACAGCTTTGAGAAAGATAATTTCTTTTTCGATTTCAGAGTATACCATCGTTTTTACTATAACGGGCGCGGTTGAAGAGCGCTCTAAGCGCTTTGGTAGGCGGCTCTTCGTGCCCCTCCCCTATCTTCAACCTTCTTGCTTATTTAGGAACAAAGATAAAATAAAATACAACTTTTCAATTCATTAGGCTTCGAAAAATAAGGAGTGTACGGGGGAAAATGTATATTATTAAGTTCTCATTCCCTATCGTACATGAGCGCAAGAATCTCGCTGGAACCTCTCTATCTATATTTTCTATGTACATTACTCCGTCATGTCGGACATGCAAATGTTCACTCGTACATTATATTGAATAATTTGTTTGCAATATCCTTATCGAGATTTTTGAGGATCTTGTATTCTTCAAAGGCTGCTCCTGTATTTTTCAATGTAAAATAGCAGAGTCCTAAATTAAAGTGAGCATATACAAAATCAGGGTTGATACGAATAGCCTGTTTACATGCCTTTATTGCATCTTCTGGTCGACCTAATTCAGAATAACAAATTCCTAAAAAATAATGAGATCTTGCATCATCAGGATTGATACGAACAGCCTGCTTACATGCCTTTACTGCCTCTTTTGGTTGACCTAATTCAGAATAACAACTTCCTAAAAAATAATGAGCATTTGCATCATCATCAGGATCAATACGAATAGCCTGCTTAAATGCCTTTACTGCCTCTTCTGGTTGACCTAATTTATCATAACAACCTCCTAATAAAAAATGAGATCTTGCATTATCAGGATCAATACGAATAGCCTGTTCACATGCCTTTACTGCCTCTTCTGGTTGACCTGATTTATAATAACAACTTCCTAAAAAATAATGAGCACTTGCATTATCAGGATCAATACGAATAGCCTGCTTACATGCCTTTATTGCTTCTTCTGATCGACCTAATTCAGAATAACAATCTCCTAAAAAATAATGAAATTTTGCATTATCAGGATCAATACAAATAGCCTGTTCACATGCCTTTATTGCCTCTTCTGGTTGACCTGATTTATAATAACAACTTCCTAAAAAATAACCACCTGTGCAGGTACTTTCTTTCTTTATCCATAGCTGATAGAATAAATTTCGGACTTTAACATGAAACTTTTATGCTTTATTTTGAAAGGAATCACCATGTCTAATTACGAAA
>JAFDHS010000390.1 GCA_019308655.1 Deltaproteobacteria bacterium | reverse complement strand
CGTCCAGAAAAAATCAAACCTGACATTTTCCCGACTTTCGTTAAAGGTCTCATCCACCTCTTGAGCCGAATATTGGAGCCTTAAAAAATATTGCCCGTCACCGAGGGGTGAAAAATGCACAGAGGGGATAACCGCCGATTTTGTCTGATCATGGCAAAATGTCATCTTTTTTTGTTTATCTCCGACAAATACGAATCCTTCGGTAGCCCCCAATCCGTGTTTGGCGGAAATGAGCGAAGAAAGTGTTTGGGCGTGATATATTTCATCCGTACCCATCCTGAATTTTTCAACTTTGTCCGCGCCATTATGGGTAGCGTAAAAAAGAGAATCTTTTTTAAACGACGAAGGGATAAATGTTATATTGAATGGATGAATGGTCGAAAGTTTTCGACCCGGCATTTTGATATGGAGTTTAATTGTGAACGCGTTTGAGAAGCTGTCAAAGTTATATTCTTTTCTAAACAAAATGCCCCGATCCTGCATATTCGCTATCACACACAATAACGAATCTCCCTTTAGAGACACTTCCGGTTCGCACTTCTGCAAATCAGTAATTTTGTGTTTTCCAGGCTTTTCAATAATCGTATGCCCTGAAAAGAAATCCGCTCCCAATGAAATATCATCATAATATCCGTGCGGCAGAGTCCCGATCAACGGTTCCGGACAGACATTTTTGAACCAGAGCCCCTCAATCGCCAACCCTTTGAGCTTATTTAAAATACATTTTATCGAATCGGTCTCAATCGTTAAATACCGGCCATCACCTTTGATATTAAAATATATAGGTAAGGCGGTTCAATAACCTGGTTGTCCGGCTTAACAAACAAAGATTTTTGCCCTGATTGCCATTTTTCACAAAACCGGTCCAGTCTTGGCAAATACGAATCCCATCTTTTTTGCGTAATATGCGTTCTAAAATCGCTTGACCACAAAGAACAGAGTTCTTTCCAGTCTTCTACTTCCGGCTTGTTTGATTTTGCTTTTTTAAACGCATCATATATCCGGTAGCATTTAGTATTAATGCATAGATCATCCTTTCCGGTTAAGGCCCACCGGTTTATGTTATACTTTTCCTGCTTTTTCACAGGTATCGGTTGTTCCGGAGATTCAAGCGTTAAGGTCTGACCGCCATTTTTATTTTTCAGGCCTTTTAACACCTCCGAGGGCGAAATGATCCGGAAAGCGCCGTCCTTCTTAAGATATTTAAACAGCTCGGCAATTCGTGTCCATTCGCCGGACGGGACAAGATCGGCCTCGGTTTTATACCTCCTCGGCCGGAAATCAAATATCTCCACATCATTTGCATATATAGGGAAGTATCGCGCCGACCCGTTATCATGGGATTTAAGATACTCGATATATTCATCCAAGTTGTATTCCCCATGGGCGTACCGTTGAAACTTTTGAAATGCGATGGAATCCGCCCAGATGACGGGTATTCTTTGACAGTCGGCGCCAAGTGCCTTTTGCGGGAAATAACGCCATTCATTCCGCCATTCAGGATGGTATCTCCGCGGGTTGTTCCACTCCATGATTATGGACTGATAGCCGTTATTGAGATAGCACTCCACCATGCCGGCGGAATAAGCCATTTCATTAACTATGGCTATTTTCGGCTTTATCCCTAAATTTTTTTCATATGTATCTTTGCCGATTTTTTGGTTCCAGTCATTGACCTGAGCAGGAACCAAGGGACCGATAATTTGAGCATAGCCGCTGCCGATGAACTCACACGGGCCTTCGGTCGTCAGCCGCCGCAACTCCTCAACCCAAGCCGGATCAATAGCAGCCGCCATCTCCAGGGTATGACCGGTTGCCTCAATGCCAAAGGGCAAATTGTATTCACGCGCCAGGTGCAAGAGCGGCCAGTAGCAGTTTCGTAAAACTTCCGAACGCTCTTCTTCCTCGATAGAGGAGTAGGTAAGGTTGAGGTGAAATATGGCATAAAGTCTTAGAAGAATCTCTGCCATCAAAACGGCTCCGTTACGATGTTGATTTTTTCATAAACCAATCTGGCCCGGTTCTCCACCTCTTCGCGGGTCTCACCGACAACAATAAAAACCCCAAACCGCTCGGCATGGCTTTTTGTTAGCGAAACGACCTCGCCCGGCTGGTACCAAAACTCCAACTTTTTAACCCAAGGAAACTTGCGCACAGCCTCTCTCCCTTCAATTTTGACCAACCGTCCAGGTTTTGGAAAAAAATAACGATTGACCACACCTTTGTTCCACTTAGGTTGCAACTTTTCCAAATCCGGAATCCTGCCGATGGCAATGTTGATAGCAGCCTCAACAATATTCACTCCGCACCCCAGCGGAATAAGGCTCTCTGAAAAATCCCCCCCACTGAGCCGGGTCGCCATCTCTATCATTTTCGGACCATCCCCGGTCAAAACCACGTCACCTTTGACTACTCCATCGGTCACCCCTAATGCAAGGCCCGCTTCTTCAATCAACCTTTCCACGGCCAAGCGTTCTTCCGACGTCACCCGACTGGGTACCCATCCACCATTTTCAATAATGTTTGGAGA
>JAFDHS010000389.1 GCA_019308655.1 Deltaproteobacteria bacterium | reverse complement strand
TGAAGATAAGATGGTCGTGCCGTCAACGACTACTGCGGCGGCGGTTTCATCGCATGAGGATTCAATTCCGAGTATTATCATGAAACAAGTTGATCACATTGGGCCTTGGCCCGGTTGGTTTTATATAAGATCCTAAGTCCACTCAATCTGGGTATCTGAATCATTCCTTTTAACGATTTCACCGATGACAAAGCATTTTTCTTCCATTGCGGTAAGACGCTCCATCACTTCCTGGGCGGATTTTTCAGGTACGATGGCAATCATACCGATACCGTTGTTAAATGTCCGCATCATTTCATTTTCCGATACGTTACCGCCTTGTTGTACAAAGCTGAAAACAGGGGGGATTTCCCAGGAGCCTTTTTTAATTAAGACCTTACATGTCTTGGGTATGACACGAACAATGTTTTCCGGGATGCCTCCGCCGGTTATATGAGCAAGACCGTGAAGTGGTAAATCCTTTATAATTCCATCGATGGTCTGCGAATATATCCGGGTCGGCGCAAGAAGTTCTTCACCCAATGTTTTGCCGAATTCGGGTATATGCGTATCAATTTTCAGTTTCATGACATCAAAACAGATTTTCCGCACCAATGAATACCCGTTGCTGTGAAGACCGTTGGATGCAATTCCGATAAGTTTATGGCCGACGTGGATTTCCGAGCCGTCCACAATTTTATCGTTATCGACAATACCCACTGAAAATCCGGCCAGATCATATTCATTTTCTTTGTATAAGCCCGGCATTTCAGCCGTTTCACCGCCGATCAGGGCACAGTTAGCTATCTTACATCCCTGAGCGATGCCTTTGACGATGTCAGCGGCGATTCGGGTTTCCAGTTTTCCCATTGAAAGATAATCAAGAAAGAAAAGCGGTTTTGCTCCCTGTACGATAATGTCATTGACACACATGGCAACAAGATCAATGCCCACGGTGTCGTGTTTATTCATCATAAAGGCGATTTTGAGTTTGGTTCCGACCCCGTCTGTGGAACTGACAAGAACCGGTTTTTCCAAATTTGATAAATTGAGCGAAAAGAGGCCTCCGAAACCACCTATTTCACCCATTACTCCGGACCTTGTTGTCTCTTTTGCTATATTTTTTATGGTCTCTACAAAGTCGGTCGCCTTGTCAATATCAACACCCGCATCGGCATAAGTTAGCGGCTTAGTCATATATCTTTGTCTCCGGCAATAGTGTCTTAAAATCCTGAAAATAAAAAAATAAACTGATTCGATTTAAAAGTCAAAACAATTTTTTTGACATAATGTATCTCGTATTGTAATTAAACAAAACTTTTTGAATTTGTTTTTTTAAATTACTGATCACTCATTACTGACGACTGCTCAAAGGAGCAATTTGAATGAAAAACATTAATATAGGAATACTCGGTTGCGGTACGGTCGGGACCGGGGTGGCTAAAATTCTTATTGAAAACAGAGAGCTGATAAGTTCCCGCGTCGGGGCCTTGCTGACCTTGAAACATGTTGCCGATCTTGACATAGAAACGGACAGAGGGGTGGCATTTGACAAGGGCGTTTTGATAACCGATGCGTATAAAGTGGTTGATGATCCCGAGATTGACATTGTTGTTGAGATGATCGGGGGTGAGGGAATTGCAAAAGATCTTATTCTCACGGTAATTCCCTGATCAAGGCGGCGGATGAAAAAAAGGTTGATGTCGCTTTTGAGGCAAGTGTCGGCGGATGCATGCCCATTATAAAGTCATTGCGGGAATCTTTGGTAGGGAATCATATCCAGTCAATGACCGGGATTTTAAATGGTACGTGTAATTATATTCTGTCCAAAATTACCGATGTGGGAACCACCTTTGAAAAGGCCCTGGCCGAAGCTCAGATAAACGGATTTGCCGAAGCGGACCCGACTTTGGATGTGGAGGGATTTGATACGGCCCACAAGCTGGCTATTCTCGGAGCCCTTGCCTATGGGATGGAGATTAATCTGAAAGATATCTATGTTGAAGGGATCTCCGGAATTGACCCTATGGATATTGAATTTGCAGGCCAGTTCGGAT
>JAFDHS010000022.1 GCA_019308655.1 Deltaproteobacteria bacterium | reverse complement strand
GCAACTTATCATAAATAAGGTTCGCGTCCCGATCGTTTCATAAAAATAACCGTTGAAAAAAAAGCCGACCATCATGCCGAGCCCGTAACTTACGGCATTGTTTACCACCTGGCCCAACGTTTTGGCCTCATCAGGGGTTATTTTGTCCATATAAAGAATACTGGCCATATGAAATGTCCCGTATGTTACGGCATGAAAAATCTGTGAAAGCACTATTGAAACGGGAGATACGGCAAAAAAAAGTACAAACCATCTTAATGCCGCAATCATAAATGAAAAGACCAGCACGTTCTCTAAGGAAAAACGTCTGAATATTATTTCTGATCTTATCATTACCAGGATCTCTGCAATTGTGGCTATAGCCCAGACAATCCCGATAAACGTATTCCCAAATCCCAGATTTTCAAGATGTATGGAAAAAAAGCCGTAATAAGTTCCATGGCTCAGCAGCATTAAAAAATTGCAGAACAAAAAAACAAGAACGCGCTTTTTTAAAAAAACCTTTGTGATAGGAGCGAAAGACTTCTTTCCGGTAATGGAAATATGAGGAATAGCGGTTGAACTCAAGGCCTGCAGCAAAGATCCGATTAAAATAATCACCAGTATGATTTTAATCGGATAATAGTCTATTATCGCCCCAATTACGATGACCGCCAAAATAAAATTTACAGAACCCCAAGCCCTTATCCTCCCGTAACTTCTCTTCTCTTTGCCCAATATATCCATGGTAAAGGCTTCCAGAAAAGATATGATCGGGGCATAAAAAATTCCGTAAAAAAGAGTAATAACAAACATTACCCAAAAATCAGAAGTATAAAGAAAAAATATCCAAATAGCGGTACTTAGAAAACTACATAAAATATATATGGGCCTTCTGATCCGGAAACGCTCTGTCTGCCATAACGCCCCAGATTAAAGAGAATAAAACGGTTGAAGATGTTCTGAGAGCGGAAAGACCTCCTATCTGGAAACCGGAAAATCCCAGATGGTAGCAGTATAAGTTAAAATAAGGCAAAAAAATACCCAGTACCCCAAAATATAAAAAGTACTGGGAGCCGAGTATAAATCGATAGGGTTCTTTAAAAATTTTATCTTTGATCATGGCCGAATCATAATTTTAGCTGCGTAACTCTCAAGGTTCGATTTTCTCAATCACCTCCCCTTTTTCGTTTAAAACAAAAATCAGAAATCCGTCTTCAGCCACCTGCCTGCCCAACTGTTTATAGTGAATAGCCTGCACCTCATATTTTTCATTCGCCTCATGGGCCAGTTGCCTTAAACATATCAGGGCCGTATCTTTTTCCCGAAAGGATGGAATAAACGACACCCCATTTTTTTCATCATGCTGTCCCAAAATCTGCTCATTTTCACCTGGGTTCTGGATTACGACCCAAAGCCACGGATTTTTGTCATTTATTTTAGTCATCGTGTACTCCTTTACAAGTTATTTACCAGCATGCAACACTTACACATGGAAACTATTAAATAATAGTATCAAAAGCGTTTAAAATGTCAATAAAAACAACCCTTCTAAAACACGTCTTAAATTTGAAGTATTGGGTTTCGCACCCGGACTATCAACCATAGGTTAGGTTCAACAAAAGCTCAACCCAACCTATCAATTATTGCATGGCCGAAATTATGAACTAACCCCACATATTCCATTTCATTCTCAGGCCGCCTTTGCCCGATCGGAAATCAGATTCCCAGAAATCCCTTGACCTCAGCAATACCGTCATTTGCCCCCGCTTTTTCCAAAACAGTCAGAATAGATAGAAAGCATTCCCTGATGATAGATGTCTTGACCCTTGACGAGGTGAGTTGTGCATCTATGGTCTTCAGATCAGCCATCAATTCCGTCAATGGAGCAAAGTCCAACCCTAAGCTCCCAACTTGGCTTTTCAGAGCGCCTGCAACATCCTCTACCCCATGACAGATCTCTTTTCCCAAAACAGGAGCATCGCCCAGTTTGGGACCGGTTTCCCGGGAAATATCCGGAGCCAACCCCAGATTTACGGCTTCGGCAATACCTTTTTCAGTGATCCCGATATCACCGGATAGACTCACAATCTGAACCAATTCCAAATAGATGAGTTTCTCGGACACTTTACTGCTCATATCCTTGTCCAGACCTATGGATGTACCAATATCGAACGTAGAGACATGTACCGAAGGATCACCTTTGGTCTGTTCAAAGATCGCTCCTAAAAAAAGCTTATCGTTTGCACTAAGGTCACTCTCTTTTATCATAATAAAATCATCCCTTTCCATTGGTTTCGAAGTTTTGGTAAATTTATTCCACATACGTATAATATATATTAGTAAGAGTTATTGAAAAAATGTCAACGCCATCCTGAGCCTATGGATTACAGGTTAAAAAAAAGCTAACCAACAACCTGTTTGCATTAATACCCAAAATGCATTATTATTTAATAAAGTGTTAAAATATCTGTATTCCTTATCAAAAAATCTTATTCAAGCGTATCTGACGGTCTCATAAAAAATTACGAAAAATTTTAATATCCACATTTTACAGTACCTTTAATCGGTTTGCCGCAACATCGCTACTTTGAATTTCGAATTCTGACGAAATCGTCTTCTTTAAATTTTTAACAAAAACATTTCACCTTATATTTTAGAAAGGAATATCACATGAAATTTTTTCTTGCTGAAGGGAATATAGGAAACGATGCAACAAGGGAGCAGGCTGAAAAAGTCATTGAAATGCTGAAAAAAAAGGGATGGAATGTTGAATACGGCCTCGATAAAAACAAAGCCGTAGATATTGAAGAATTTGGGAAAGAGGAGGAGATTCAAGACAAGTTTACGGAAGATTTTCTGGATTGTTTATCTCAAATGGGCCTATAGTTGGTTGAATGCCGATAAAAGCAGCCGGACAAACTTAAGATCCTGTATAAATTCATAAAAACGGCTTTGATTTCTCTCTTTTAACTTTCCGGCTTATCCGGATCAGGAGCTATCAAGATGATAATTTATGACGGGAAATACGATTGGCAAGGAACGAGAGAAACTTCATCAAGACCGATAAGCTGGTGGGCAAGCTCTTACTTGCTTAAAATTATAAATATTTCCAAAAATCGGCCCAAAGTACATATTCTCAAGCCAATCATAATTATCGTTTCCGATACCGGCAAAGGCGCTTCAGCAGCAAATTGTTCTGAAAACCTTGCGAAAAGTGTGTGTAAAGATTTTGATATAGACTTTAACAAGATCCTGTGGATTGATTACCACCCCCAAAAACCCGTATATATGAAAGTGGCCATATTTAAAGCTTTAACGACGATAGCATCGGACACCTTATATTCCGTTACATGGCGGCCCATCAGGCCCAACGAGCTTGAAATGATAATACCTTTTGTTCCGGAAGCCAAAAGCATCGCCGAGAAACAAACTACCTGAAAGAAATGGGCATTCATAAAAAACTTTTTATGAGACCTTATCCATTGATAACATCAAAAATGCCGTTGGCATGACCTTTTGAAAAAACGGCTTCCTCCTTTTTAAAAATTTTTCAATAGCAATTTCTTTTAACTTCTATGCTGAGAAGTCCCCTTCCGAATCTTTGATTCGGTGGGGAATGAATCGGCTTTTTCACTGATTTTCACCAAAGGCCACTGAAAAGGGAAGCCTTTAGGCTAATATCAAGATCTTTTCCTGTCAAATTTTCTTTTTTTAAAAAAATCATCCTTTTTTTTGACATAAGTCAAGGCACAGCCATCTGAAATGCCGTAATATATTGATCAAACAGCGGAAAAGATCGGTAAATTGCAAAAGGTGAAACTTACTAAACTTTGTGACCATTTCAAGCTGACTTTGGAGGAATTATTATGAAATGCCCGGGACAGGACACACAATACTGGAAAGCAGGGGCCATCTATGATGTAAAATGTCCTCAATGCGGACAAGTAGTTGAATTTTTTAAGGATGACACAGCACGTAAATGCAACAAATGCGGTTACAGGTTTGTAAACCCGAAAATGGATTTCGGATGTGCCTCATATTGTCAGTTTGCCGAGCAGTGTCTGGGAACGCTTCCACCTGAGCTTATCGCCCAAAAGGAAAATTTCTTCAAAGATAAAGTGGCTCTTGAAATGAAAAAATATTTTAAAAGAGATTTTAAGCGTATTGGGCATGCGACAAAAGTTGCACGTTATGCGGAACGGATCGGAAAAAAAAAGGGGGGAGGCAATCTGGCTGTTATTTTAGCTGCCGCATATCTGCATGAAATCGGTGCTCATGAAGCGGAAAAAAAGCATGGCCTGACGACGCCTGAATACCTGGAAACAGAAGGACCGGCCGTTGCAAGAACCATCATGAACAAGTTGAAGGCAAAAGAAGAATTAATAAATGAGGTATGTGAACTCATAAACCATCTTAAACATCCGAAATCGGATGAAACCGTTAATTTCAAAGTGGTTTATGATGCAAATCTTATTGCCGAACTGGTGGAAAAACAAAAAGATAATCCCATGGACGCTGAAAAGCTGACCCAAATTATCGAGGACTCTTTTTTAACCGAAAGCGGCCATGATGAGGCAACAGAAGCCCTTCTTAAATAAACTTTACCGCCGCCTGAAAAATGAGCTGAAGTTAAGGAAAATATCATGAAAACAATCCGTAAAATTATAGAAATAGATGAAGAACTATGTGATGGATGCGGCCAGTGTGTACCTTCCTGCGCCGAGGGGGCCATTGAAATTGTAAACGGAAAAGCCAGGGTGGTTGAAGATAAGTTGTGTGACGGTCTGGGAGCCTGTATGGGAGAATGCCCTACCGGAGCGCTTAAAATAGTCGAGCGGTTGGCTGACGAATTCGATGAAGAAGCGGTTGAAGAATATCTGGCTAAAAAAGAGAAGGATATCGACAAAAATAAACCGGTCTTACCCTGCGGATGCCCTTCAACAAATATCCAAACCTGGGATGTATCAATGGAAGAGGCAAATAAGCCTGCTCCTGACCAAAGCTGTGAATCAACCCTTTCTCACTGGCCTGTACAGATACGGCTTGTACCGGGAAAGGCGCCGTTTTTGAAGGAAGCGGATCTTCTGGTTGTAGCTGATTGTGTCCCTCTTTCTTACCCAACCCTTCACAGAGATTTTTTAAAGGGTAAATCGGTTTTAATGGGGTGCCCGAAATTTGATGATGCCGAAGAATACATAAGCAAATTTGCAGAGATATTTGAAAACGCCGGGATAAAAAGCGTTACCGCATTAAGTATGGAGGTTCCATGCTGCTCCGGCCTTACCACCATAGTAAAAAAGGGAATGGATATATCAGGCAAAAAAATTCCGATGGAAGAAGTGGTTGTCAGTACAAAAGGCAATATTTTAAAACGTAAGAAAATAGTTTAAAGCCTGAAAAAACGATCTCCCCTTTTTCCTCATTCTGTAATATATTGCATATTCAAATTTCAATTGAAAAGCAGGACCCTTTGCCAAAGCAAATCATTAACAAAACCAAAATACAAAAAGGGGAGATGGCAAATTGTCAAATTTAATCAAACAGTTGAAAAAGGAGCATGCTGAAATTCTTGACACACTCAGTCGTGTAAAAGATTTTGGCATCAGCACAAAAGAAGGCCGTGAAAAACTTTTATCCTCCAAAATAAATTTGCTTAAAAATCTGAACACAGAAGACGAACAACTTTATCCGGCTTTAAAAAAGGCGGCGGAATATAATGATATATTAAAAAAAAAGTTAGATATCTTTGCAAAAGATATGGAAGAAATATCAAAGCAGGCGATTCGGTTTTTTGAAAAATACTCAACCGGAGGTTCAGGCGCTGAATTTGCAAAGGAATTTGGTATACTTTATGCAACTATCGAAATGAGAATAAAAAAAGAAGAAGAAATTCTCTTTAAAGAATACGAAAAACTGAGCCAATAATTTTTTTAAACAAAAGCGAACTTATGGGAATTATACTTGATATTATCTCAAAGGCCCCTCTTTTCAGCGGCCTTACTGAAAATCAGTTAAAAGAAATAAAAAGCATAACAGTTGAAAAACGTTTTAAAAAGAGAGAAATCATCTTTTCAGAGGGTGATGACGGCAACGGTTTTTTTGTTGTTATCAATGGCAGGGTAAAAATATTTAAGCTCTCAAAAGAAGGAAAAGAACAGATTCTACACATTATAGGCCCTGGAGAACCTTTCGGCGAAGTGGCCGTCTTTAGCGGACGTCAATTTCCGGCAAATGCGGAAGCCATTGCCGAAAGCCGCCTGTTGTTTTTCCCTCGAACGGCTTTTGTTGATCTTATATCAGGCAACCCATCGCTATCGTTGAATATGCTTGCAGTCCTGTCAATGAGACTGCGTCAATTTACGGTTCAGGTAGAAAATCTTTCCTTAAAAGAGGTTCCAGGCCGTATGGCCGCATATTTGATTCAGTTGGCGGATGAACAAAAAAACGACCTGATTTCCTTGAACATTTCAAAAAGCCAACTGGCAAGCCTTCTGGGTACAATCCCTGAAACCCTGTCACGAATTTTTGCAAAAATGAGCAGCCAAAAATTAATCGACGTAAAAGGGGGGAATATCAGGATTCTCAATCGTAGAGGATTAGAAGAACTTTCCGGGGAATAAAGATAGTTCCAAGTCCAAAACAAACAAAGGGAGACATGCGCCTCCCCTTGTTTGTTGATCAATATTAACAAGTTGTATTCAAATCAAAAGTCAGATTAGCTGTTAAAACCTCTGTTACCATACTCAGCATACGCCATGGCAACCAGCCTGTAAACCAGATGCGCCATCTTGGAAAATGGAAGGAATGCAAACAGGTTGAATACAAGAATAAGATGGACATAATACACAAAGTAAGAAAGCCATGCGATACCGCCAAGTCTTGTCATCTCGGCAAGCATACCCGTAAGGCCCAGTCCCAGAACAAGACCGATCAGATACCAGTCTTTGTAAGAGGAGACCTGGTCTTTTCTGGCTAACCGATTTTTTATCATCAAAGCACCGCCGATAATCAGGGCGACACCGCTGATATTGGCCAGCCATTTAACCGGATTCATTTGTGAATAGGGTCCCGGCATGTGCAGAATATACAGCGCAACAAAGAAAATATTGGTTACGATAAAAAGTCCGATAAAAGAATAAAGGACCATCATGTGAGGTGTAGCGCGGTCTTTGTTTTCCGTACATTCCGTAAATTTTTCGTGTTTTAATACCGGAACGATAATTTTACCGAAGGCTTTTAGGAAACCTACCAGTTCAAAATCCTTTTTATCGGTCTTGCCTTCAAGCACGGCATTTTCATGCATGTCTTTGACAAATCGCTTGAGTCCCAATCCAAAAACTGCGATTATCCAGATGGTAAGAGGAATAAAGACCAAATCCACAAACCACGTGGAAATAAAATTTGTATGCGCGATAATATCACTGGGCGTGCCATGGGATAAAGACTCACTAAACATACTGGTTACATACGCCAGAACAGCAAATATAATCGCCGGAATCCCTATAAGAAGGGGAAGTTTTTTGGGATTATTCACCGCTTTTGCTACGCATTTCGGTGTCGCGTATTCCGTTATGGCATAAGATCGGACAGCCGCCAGAACATCACCCGGCTTTGCACCGCGCGGACACATGGTAGAACAGTCCCCGCACTGATGACAGAGCCATATATCAAGATTATTTACCAGTTTATCCTTTAACCCCCAGGAAGCAGCAATCATTTCTTTTCTGGGAAAAGGTTTGTTGTCCGGCGAAATGGGGCAAACCACCGAACATGTTGCGCACTGGAAACATTTTTTTACATCACCGCCCCCAAGGGCCGTAACTTCTTTAATAAAATCCACATCAGGTTCAACAAGGTATCTCTCCGCCATATTAATACCTCCCTACTTTACATGGCATTATTAGCTTAAGCAATCCGCTTTATCTATTTGATCATTGCTTCCGACTCAACCTGCACTTAAGAAAAGTGACGAACACGGATTTCAAACCTATAGGTGATCATACGGTTGAGACTCATAATCCATCACTTTTATATAAACATGCAGAAATTAGAATCCCTTGAACGGATTCGGACCCAATCCTTCAATTTCTTCTACAAAGGAATCGATCATATTTGGAAGCTTGTCATATTCGTCAATTGCGACCTCAAACATCTGTACCCGTTCAGATTCCAGGGCAAGGCTCGATAGTGCATCCCCTATTTTCTGCATTCTTATTTCCGCGAGTTCACTGCCTTTTATAAAGTGACACTGATAGTCATCACCATGCTTGCAGCCCAGCAGGAAAATACCGTCCAGACCTTGGGCCAAAGCGTCCTTGATCCAGATCACATTGACCGATCCAAGGCATCGAACCGGAATGACTCGGACATTAGCAGAATATTGAAGCCGGTTCATACCGAGAATATCCAATGCCGGATAGGCGTCATTTTCACAAACCAGAGCAAGAATTCTGAGCGGGGGTTCATCATAATCATCTTCCGAAGGAACGCCGATGGCCTTGACCATGGATCCGATACTGTCAATATTGTAATCGGCAAAGTTTATGATTCTCTCCGGACATGCGCCCATACAGGTGCCGCAACGTCTGCATCGCGTCGGATTCAATTTCGGCGTACCCTTTTCATCATCATCCAAAGCGCCGAACGGACATTCCTCCGTACATCGCTTGCACTGCGTGCATCTCTGGAAGAAAAAGTCAGGGAATGTCATGTCGCCGGACCTGGGATGAACCGACACGCCTCTGTTAGTAGATTCAAGGCATTGAATCGCTTTAAGGGCCGCACCGGTAGCATCTTCCATGGATTCTTCAATGGTCATGCTTCGTCGGACGGCGCCTGCGGCGTATATACCCGTTCTCTGTGTCTCATAGGGAAAGCATATGAAGTTCGAGTCTGAATAGCCGTTAAAAAGTCCGATATCCCGAAAAGCAGGACCCTGACGGTATGCCAGATTAACCACGGGATCATCGGCGGTAGCCGGAACCATACCTGCTGCCAGGACGACCATATCGGCCTTGACCTTGATCTTTTCACCTAAAAGCGTGTTATCCGCTTCAACAACCAGCCCGTCGTCACTTTTGGATACATTGCAAACTTCACCCTTTGTCAGGAAAATGCCATCAGTCTGTTGGATACTCTTGTAAAAATTTTCCTGAAGACCGGGTGTTCGCATGTGCTGATAAAAAATATAGGACTTACCGTCATCATAGTCCTCGCACACATACTTTGCCTGCTTTAAAGAGACAAGGCTGGTGACCGCACCGCAATAATCAAAATCAGCATCATCCTCACCCTTGCCCGGGCTTTGAATAAAAACAACGGATTTGGCCTCTTTTCCATCTGATGGCCTGATTATTTTGCCTTTTGCAGCGATTTCCTCAAACTGGTGGTTGGTGACAACATCAGAAGATTCATCGATTCCAAGATGAGCATATTCTTCCCCTGTAATGTCCGCAGGACGCCAACCAGCCGCAAGGATTACAGCGCCGAAGGACTCACCATTGGGATCCAAGGCCAGAATGTCCTGTCTGCCTTTGTTCATTTCCAGATAGATCTCGTAGATCTGATCTGCATCCAGCTCTTTTCCGTTCTCATCAACCTTCTTTTCGGGCGGTACGGGAAAGGGCACGTCAAATTCTATCTTATCACCCGGTTTTTTAAAGGTGACCGTAAAATCACCCGGTTGACCGGCTATACGGGCAACAACGGCACCGGTCTTAACCGATATATTAGGATATGCATCGAGTTCTTTAATTTTACCGTCAATGACCGGTGAAATCAAATTTTCATAAGGATCTTCCACAGGCATCTGTTTGCGTATTTTCGACGCATAACCGCCAAGGGTCCCTTCCTTCTCAACAATGGTTACTTCATAGCCGACCTTGGCCGCCTCTATGGCTGCTGAAACCCCTGTTATACCCCCCCCGATAACCAGTATTTTTCTGCTGAAGTTTTCAAGTTGATACGGTTCCGGCAAATCAATTTTCTCAACCTTGGCCATCCCCATTTTTACATAGTCTTCAGCCATCATCTGAACATGATCGATAAAAGTTTCATCGTCTTTTTGCTCTTCAGTGGGGGCCGGATATTTTGTTCTCGGATGTGACCATACGACCTGTTCTCTCAGATTGACTCTGTCCACAATGCAGCCGTCAAATCTGAAAACATCAAAATTGACTCTGCGGGAACACGCTGCAATCACCAGGGTATTAACGCCTTCATCCGCAATCTCTTTCTTTAAAAATTCCACCCCTTCCTTTCCGCACAGACAAGGATGGGTTTTAACTATTCCGCAACCCGTGCAGATATAAACACCGTATTTTTTATCCATGGTTAACCTCCTACCTCCTCACCAGTGTTTGAATAGCTTTAAGGGCCATACCGGTGGCATTCTGGTTTGATGATACCACGTCAGCCGGCTTATTAGCGCAACCTGCGGCAAACATACCGCCTTTTTCAAAATCATTTACTATAAAACCGTCAGCATTATATTTTAAATCAGCGGGAAGTTTTACATTTTTAGTTGTCGGCTGCATTCCGGTGGCAAGAACAACCATATCAACAGTTTGACTGCTTTTTTCTCCGGTAACGGCATTTTCTGCAACCACAGTGATATTATTGGTGCCTGACTCTTCACTGACTTCTGCGACCTTGCCTTTGATCAGAAAGACGTTTTCATCCTCTTTGATCTTTTTGTAAAATTTCTCATAGCGTTGTCCCGGCGCCCTGACATCGATATAATAGACATAAACCTTGGCATCAGGGTACTGGGCCCTGATATAGGTTACATGTTTCAAAGAAGCCATACAACAGATATAGGAACAATAGGGAAGATGATTTTCATCTCTGGACCCCGCACACTGAACGAAGGCGATGCTTTCCGGCGCCTTATCGTCTGAAGGACGAAGGATTTTCCCCTTTGTCGGGCCGTTGGGAGCAGCAAGCCTCTCCATCATCATATTGGTAACGATGTTCTGATATCTGCCAAAGCCCAAATTGTCTATCCTGGTAGCGTCATAGGGTTCCCAACCCGTCGCCCATACGATGGCACCGACATTCAGGGTGATTGTCCTGGGCTTCATCTCAAGATCGACCGCGTCGTATTTGCATGCTTCCAGACAACGTTTTGCATCATCGGTTCCTATGATTTCGGGAGCAATGACATAGCGGGTAGGGAAGGCCATTTCATGGGGCAGGTAAGCGCCTTTGGTCTTGTCCATTCCAAAATTGAATTCATTGGAAATTTCTCTTTG
Organism: Deltaproteobacteria bacterium; assembly: GCA_019308655.1. GTDB lineage: Bacteria > Desulfobacterota > Desulfobacteria > Desulfobacterales > JAFDHS01 > JAFDHS01. The sequence continues at coordinate 360 of JAFDHS010000022.1, read as the reverse complement.
ACAAGCCTTGGCACATTCTCCGCAACAGGTACAATTTTCGTTAACATACCTCGGGTTTAATTTAATGGTTACATTATAATTACCCGGTGTTCCTTCGACCTTTTCAACTTCTGCCAGAGTAAAGGTTTTTACTTTGGGATTATCCTTAATTCTTCTGAAATTGATTTCAAGGCCGCATGTTGGGGGACATAGCTTGGGGAAATACTGATTAAGCTGTGATACTCTTCCACCCAGGTAAGGATTTTTTTCAACTAAAAACACTTCATATCCAACCTCGGCGGCTTCGAGAGTAGTTGTCAACCCGCTTATCCCTCCTCCAACTACCAAAACGCTTCCGCTAGCAGGGGCTGCTTTTTCTAC
>JAFDHS010000021.1 GCA_019308655.1 Deltaproteobacteria bacterium | reverse complement strand
TTGTTTAATTTTTTACAAAGCAGTAATTAAAATCATCCCCTGTGCCAATATTGGCGTCTCCTCCGCCAGTAACATAATGAAGCTGACCGAATTTCTGGGTGAGAATATCAACTGCCCATTGGGTCTCAAGGCGATTAATAGAAATACAATAAGAACCCTCACAGCAGTGTCCTGCATCCCACCCGTAAAAAAAAGCGTCATCATTGCCCTCGCCCGTGGCAAAACAATTTGAATCTTCAGCAGGGTCTTCAGGGACAGCTGAGAGATATCCACCGTTTATTAAATCATTTTTTAAATCACTAGGACATTTGGGACTAATCTCAATACCACCTCCATCACCTTCTCCCGGATAAGCATCATGGTCAAGGTAATACATTTCAATCGCTTTCACAAGGGTATCAATGTCTCTTAATCTCCGAGCATCCCTTGCTTTTTCTCTGGCGCTATTAAGACTAACGATTATGGTGCTGGCTAAAATACCAATAACAGCCACCACTACCAAAAGCTCTATTAAGGTAAAGCCTGTTTTATCTTTTTTGACCCGGTTTTGATAAATGTAATTTAAAAAAGACATTTTAATTACCTGAAGTTATCAGGTAGTTCTCTGCCGCCATATCCTGAAGATGGATTATATTCAGTGTTCTTTGGCGAAGGATGTGTGGAACCGAGATTTCCAGAAATAAGAATAATAGAAATTAAAATGAGTAATCCAACAAAACCCAAGACAAAGTAATTTGCCTGTTTCTCGTTTTTTATCAATCCCCCTGAGTATTTTATTATCCACTGAATGATTTTTGGTGAGTCAGGAGAATAAGACATAGTGTGCCCCCGGAAGGATTTGAACCCTCACCGCAGACTCCGAAGGTCTGCACGCTATCCGTTACGCTACGGGGGCTTATCTCGTCCTCTTTTAATTTTACCAGAAAAATGAAAAAGAATAAACCAGACTTTGAGAAACACATTATTGGGGGAAGCAGTTTGCAGAGGAGAGGCCTCTGTAAAATTTAGGTTATGGTTAATTGAAAAAAGAAGGATTTTAGGTTAGTATGAAAAAAATAAAGAAATAAAGTTAAAAAATATATCTAATATGAAGATTCCCAAAGAGGTTCAAAGTATTGTTCAAAAAATTAGAGAAAACGGTTTTGAAGCGTATATTGTTGGCGGATGTGTCCGAGACTTTTTGAGAGGTGTTGAACCCAATGATTGGGATATTACCACCAAAGCCACCCCAAAAGAAATCCAAAAGATATTCCCAAAGAGTTTTTATAAAAATAAATTTTTGACAGTTACCGTTCAAACCAAAAGTAAGAATCCTAAATTAAAAGAGATTGAGGTTACCACTTATCGTTTAGAGGCAAAATATACTGACAAACGTCATCCTGATGAGGTGCGGTTCGCCAAAACCTTAAAAGATGATTTAAAAAGAAGAGACTTTACAGTAAACGCTATGGCCATAGACATTTTTCCGGAGAATAAACAACGAAAAAAGAATAAAAAAGAGAAATCTAACTTGAAAATTATTGATTTATTTTCAGGAAAAGAAGATTTAGAGAAAAAAATTATTAAGACAGTGGGTCGTCCGGAGCAAAGATTTTCAGAGGATGCATTGAGAATGATGAGGGCGGTGAGGTTTGCCGTCACTTTAAATGAGGGATGGCAGATAGAAAAAGAGACGGCTGAGGCGATTAAAAAAAATTCGTTTTGGATAGGCGCTATTTCCAAAGAAAGAATTAGAGATGAATTCTTAAAAATTATTATGTCAGAAAGGGCGGCAAAAGGTATAGAGCTATTAAGGCAACTTTCTCTTTTAAAGTATATTATACCCGAGATTGAGGAGGGTTATCAGGTGAGCCAGAACAAACACCATATTTATGATTGTTATGAGCACTATTTAAAATCGTTGGAGTACGCAGCCAAGAGGAATTTTAATAAATACGTGAGGCTGGCTGCTCTTTTTCATGATATTGGCAAACCAAGAGTTAAACAGGGCGAAGGGCCTGAAGCCACATTTTACAATCATGAGATTGTGGGAGCCAAGATGACAGCCCAAATTTTAAACAGGTTGAGGTTTCCCAAGAAGGATATTGAAAAAATAACAAAACTGGTGAGATACCATCTTTTTTATTATAATCCCGGGGAGGTGGGAGAAAGTTCGGTAAGAAGATTGGTTAAAAATGTGGGTTTGGAGAATATAGAAGAATTGTTGCAGGTAAGGATGGCAGACAGGATTGGGTCTGGCGTGCCAAAGGCTGAGCCATATAAATTGCGTCACTTGAAATATCTCATTGAAAAAATCAACAGAACTCCAATTTCTGTAAAAACATTAAAGGTAAACGGCAACGATGTAATGAATATTCTTAATATTCCGCCCTCTCCCAAGATAGGTCAGGTATTGGATATCCTGCTCGGATATGTTTTGGCAGACCCTCAAAAAAACAAAAAAGAATTGTTAAAAAAGGAGATTATTAAGTTGGGTAAACTGTCTGATGATGAATTAAAGGAATTGGCTCAAAAGTCCAGAGAAGAAAGAAAAAAAATTGAACAAAAGAGAGACGATATGACAAAAAAGAAATATTGGGTAACATAGAATAATAGAATAAACAGGTTTAACACTTCCGAACAGAAGATGTATTAATTTTTAGAAATTGTCTTTTCGGAGCGTAGTATAATAGCAGTATTCACCCTTCGGGAGGGTGCGGACTGGGTGCAAATCCCGGCGCTCCGAATTTTTTATTTTTGTCCCTTTATGATATAATCAAAATATAAAATTATGACAAAGGAAATCATTCAAAATATAATTCCATGGTTGTTGTCTCATGGGATTAAGATAGTAGTTATTGTTTTGGCGGCTTATTTGCTTGGAAGGTTTGGTAAAATTTTTATTGAGAAGATAATTAGGAAAGCGGTTGTTTCAGACCATTTTTTATCAAAGGAGGCGGAAAAAAAGAGAGAAGACACATTGATTAGAATTTTTAATGGTGCTTTCAGGGTGATTATTTGGATTGTGACTTTAATGATGGTGCTCTCTGAATTGGGTATGGATATTGGGCCTCTTTTAGCGGGGGCTGGTATCGCCGGGCTTGCTTTTGGATTTGGGGGGCAATATTTGATTCGGGATGTTATTGCCGGACTCTTTATTATTTTAGAAAATCAATACAGGGTGGGTGATGTGGTGTGTTTGGATAAAACCTGTGGTTTGGTTGAAGACATTACTCTGCGTTTGACCATATTAAGAGACCTGGATGGCGCTGTTCATCATATACCCAACGGTGAGATTAAAAAGTCCTCCAACCTCTCAAAATATTTTGCCAGGGTTAACCTTAATATTGGTGTCTCATACGGCTCTAATTTAGAAAAAGTAATTGAGGTGGTGAACCGGGTGGGAAAAGAGATGGCAGAGGATCCCCGATGGAAAGAATTCATTACTAAACCCCCTCAATTTCTGCGGGTGGATGATTTTGGAGATTCAGCCGTAGTTATAAAAATCTTAGGAGAGACAAAGCCGTTAAAACAATGGGATGTAACCGGTGAGTTGAGAAAGCGATTGAAGATTGCCTTTGATAGAGAAAATATAGAAATACCTTTTCCTCAAATGGTGGTTCATCAGAAAGAGTAATTTTGCTAACTTTTGCCGGGCCTGTAGTTTAACGGCAGAACGCTACATTCGCATTGTAGAAATGGCAGTTCGATTCTGCCCAGGTCCACTTTTTAAAGACTAAAAAAGCCGGGCGGGGGCGCAGCCCCCGCCCGGCTTTTCTCTGTCTTTCTCAACCTCTTTCCCTATACTCCCTTTCCCAGATAGGTTGAGTAATTTTTTTGAGCTCCTCATCATATTCTACCAATCCCTCAAAATATTCCTTTGAATCTTTTGCCGCTTTGGCAAATTCATCTTCTCCCTTTGCTTTTTGGGGAAGAATTTTATTATGAAAATATTCGTAATTGTCTCTGATTGAGCAAGGCATTAACCAATTTTCGGCTTCTTTGGGATGAGCCAAGCCATATTTCTTCTGCCATTCTCTCCCTTTTTTAAAGAATTCGGAAAATAAAGCATCAGAAATTGTCTTACCATTTTTATACAATTCATAAACATTGTCTACGTAATAAGGAATAAACACGCAGGGCATAATATTTCCTGACCAATCAATATAGAGATAACCGCCGGGTCTGCCATAAGCAATACATCCTGAAGAAAGCACACCCGAGTTCCAGAAATCAGCCAAGGGGTATCCCTTTTTTAATACCTCTTCCCATTTACGGTAAAGTTTTAATCTCTGCTGGGGAGTAGGCATTAAATCAAAAACCTCCTTTCCTCGGCCAATAGGCATTAATTGAAACTGCCACATATAGCTGGCTCCTTGTTTTTCAAACCAAAACTCATAAAATTCATCGCTCAATAATATGTCTATGTTTTTTTGAGTAGAGGTTACAGAGATAACAAATGGGACACCAAATCTTCTTAACCGCTCCATTGACTTTAAAATTCTTTGAAAAACCCCCTTACCCCTTCTTTCATCTGTCTCTTTTTCCAGCCCTTCAGCTGAGATTTGGGGCGAAGCGTTTCCCAATTTAGCCAGTCTCTCAGCCACTTCCTCTGTGAGAAGGGTACCGTTGGTGTAAAAAATAAAATAGGTATCACTATATTTTTCAAAGACATCAAGAATGGTCTTTCCCTGGCTTTTGTACAGCAAGGGTTCTCCTCCTGACACAGTCACAAAGCGGCTTCCGAAAACATCGTGATTTTCTTTTAAAATCCTGTCAAGGATATCAAAAGGCATTGTTATTCCTGATTCGGGCGATGAGGCGGCATAGCATCCTTTGCATTTTAAATTGCATATCTGGGTAGGAGAAACAACAATGAAATGAGGAGGATCTGTTTTGTATTTTTCCCTAAACGGCTTTCTTATTTTTTGTATCTCAGGAAGGTTGTTTGAAAAGAAATTTTGCCCCAGTATTTTAATAATTTTTTTAATCACCTGGGGTGAAATAATCCCTTTTTCATAATTGTGAAAGAGGTGTGTGAGGGCTGATTCTACCCAGGCATATTTCTTTAATTGGACAGATTTTAGTTCATTATCTTTTCTTTCTTCCACCATATGCTGATATGCCTTATGCTTGAATTTATCCAAAAGCATCTTCCTGGTTGTTTTGTTTTCAATCGCTTTTTCTAAAAGAAAGAGATAGACGTTTTGTTGTAGGCTTGAGGTAATTTTATTTAGATTAAACATATAACCAAAACAATAAAAAACAGAAGAAAATATTTATTCTTCTGTTTTTTTTGGACACTTAAAGTATAACCCTAAATATTTACTAACTTCTTTAAGGTATTTTTCAAGAACCTTTTGATTTAGTTGATAGAATATTTTTACCCCTTTCCTTTTTGAAGAAAGTATTTGAAAGTTTTTTAAGACCTTAAGATGATGAGAAACGAGATTTTGGGGGAGTTTTAACTTTTTTTCAATATCACAAACACACCTTTTTCCCGAACGGATTAAATAGATGATTCGCAAGCGATTTTCCTCAGAAATAATCTTTAAAAAGTCAGCCTTTTCTTTTACATTTTCAGATATTTTATTAATCGCTTTATTCATACGATTTATCAATCATCAATATCTATTGATAGAATAACTCTCTCAAATTCTCTTGTCAAGATTTTAGATATTCATAAACATTGCTTAATTCTTGCCAAAACTTAATTAAGCAATAACAAGCAATAAAAAAAGAGGGCTCAGTAGGTGAGCCCTTTAAGAGATAGGGGGTGCCAATGTACTATTTTTAGTATATAAGGTTAAAGATATATGTCAAGTGTATGTATAAGTTCATAACATATTGGAAATTTTTTCAGTTTTTTCTTTCTATGAAAGAATAATCACCTTTGTTGTCTTCCCAAAAAAAAGAGCCGTTTATGGCAAAACCACAACGGCCAAGTAAAAAATACAAAAAAGCACAAAATTGTTAAGGTGCAAAAGATTATCTTTAATTTAGAATTTCAACTTTAATGCGAAATATACTTGACGAGGCCAGCCGACTGTGCTGGTTACCCGGCCGAACAGGGAACTCGTCGGGCTGGTGTTGGGAGGTCGGAAGTGCGAATGATTCAAAGCGTTTAGGAACTCGGTCCGGAATTCCAGTTTGAAACGCTCGTTGATTCGGAAATTCTTCAGAGCCGAGATGTTCCACATATTCAGTCCGAACGCCCGCAATCCCGTTAAACGGCTGGGGAACGTACGAATGTTGTAAGCGAGCTGGTTCTTCGAATTGCGGTCGAACCCGGCATTGGTGTTGAACCACTGGTCAATCGTCCGTTCTCCCCGAGGAAGCACAATGTCATGCAGATCCCCGTTGAAGATGACGTTGCCGAATCCGATTGGAGGACCGCTCTGGTATTCCCAGAGTCCCTGTAACTGCCAGCCGCTGATCAATTGGCTCGGCAGTCCGGTTACCCCGGATGCCAGCGGGTGTCCTCTGCCAAATGGCAATTCCCATACCCAGCTCAGTGTCACACGGTGAGGCCGGTCGTTGCCCGAGATTACATGCTCGGGCATGGCATCGGTCGGGTTCAGGAAAGAAGTAGCCTGCATGTATTTCGACCAAGTCCAGTTTGTCTGGATCGTCAAACCGGAAGAAAAACGTTTCGTCGCACCCACCTGGAGTGAGTGGTACCATGAGTAACCGAGGTAGTCAGTGACGCTGATTCCCGTGAACTGCGGGTAGGGACGAAGCAACTGCGCCCGGGAAGTATTTTTGCCTGACAGCGACGTGCCAGGTAGCAAGGGATAGAATGGGTTATTCACGTGTGCGCTCAGTAAGTTAATCGTTGCCTGATCGCGTACTGGCGAGGTGCTCAGGTACTGTGCCGGTATCGCATTGAGTTGTCGGCTCACACCCAGACCTGTGCCGCGATTCCCGACGTAGTTGGTCTTTACGACCACACGCCAGGGCAATTGGCGTTGAATACCGAAGCTCCACCGCTGCATGTATGCGTTGCGTGGGTTCGGGTTGAAGAAGCTGACCCCTCGGCCGTAGTCCGTCATAATCCCTTTGCTGGCACCCGGAGGAGCGATGAAGCCGTCCGGGAACGGATTTTCCAGGGTTGCTACGAAGGTCTGACCATTGTCGAAACTCGGCACCAGGTTGGTCCGCTGGGTGAATCCGGTCTGGTTCACGGTCATGCGGTCAACGCCGAGAGGCACATAGAAGATCCCGTAGCCGGCGCGAATCACCATGGATCGAGTCAGCGAATAAGCCAGACCGATCCGCGGCCCGATGTTGTTCCGATCCGCGTTCCACAATGTTCGCGGCTGGTTATCGGTGCCCGCGAAGAGTACTCCACCGCGGACCCGGAACTGGTCTGCGGGAATCTGGTCAATTGGATGAGTGGTGTAGTTCGCCTGAACCTGAGCCTCGATCGGACTCGGCGTGGTGAAATCAAATCCTCGGAGGCTGCGGTTATACCGTTCTGTGATCGGCGAGTCGCACTCGTAACGTAGCCCCAGGTTCAGGGTTAGCTTCGGCGTAACACGCCAGTCGTCTTGCACATAGAACGCCGTGTACGTGGATTGTTCCGCATAAGAAGCGTTGATGCTTGCTCGCCCGCCGCTGGGCAGGCCGAGTAGATAAGAGGCGAATCCCTGACCGATCGGCGCTGCTGGGGAGTTGTCCAGTGGTCCGCGCGTCCAAGTGGGCTTGAACTCAATCCGTGGCGTTGTGTAGCTAAAGTTGTAGTTGTTCTCCCGGAACAATCGGAACTGTCCACCGAAACGGAGACTATGATTCCCTTTCATCTTCGTGATATCCAGCGAGAACACGTGATAGTTGGTGTAAAAGGACCGTGCATACTGGTTTCCAAGCGTTGCTAGGCCGCTTACGGTTATCTGCGGAAACGTTAGTCCGAGGGGATCAATCTGTGTGACCAGATTTGGTGAGAACCCGGCGCTCACCAAGTCAAAGTCTTTTCCATTCGGCACGAAGCTCTGGAGATATCGTGCGAAGCTGTAACGGAAATTCATCAACAGCCCGGGGTTGAATGTGTAGAGATCACTGAATCCGATTGTCTTCGAATACCGGTCGCGGTTGGCGCCGATCGCGATATTTGGAAAATATTGGCCTGAATTGAACACCTGGTGCATCTGACTGTAACGTCCGAATATCCGGTGCTTGTCGCTCAGGTGATGGTCTACCCGCACTGAGTGTGACCAGTACTCGTTCCACGAGCGGATCGGCCGGAAGTAGTTGTTTCGTCCGTCCGCAGTGCCGGCGGTATTCGGTTCTGGCCAATACTGCATCAGGTTCTGCGCTACCTCATCAAACCGACTGGCAGGAACGATGTTGCCTGGAAACGGCTGGCGGCTGAAGCGCCCCTTAGCCGCCGGTGCAATCGTCAGTGGGTCATAGACTTGGTAATTCGAGCCGAGGGATAACAGCTTCGAAAAATCTCCCTGGCGCTGCGCCAGCGTTGGAACTGTGCGGTAATAGTTGCCGCGCTCGGTTCCCGGCCGCGTCATACCTGAGAAACCGTAAATCCAGAACGTCTTGTTGCGACCGTTATAGATCTTGGGTAAAACCATCGGTCCGCTGATCGTGGCGCCGAACCGGTTGATTACGTGCTGTGGCGCTACCGATTTCCTTTTCGCGTCAGTCACTGGGCCAGTCTTTGGGTCATACAGTTGCCGACGCTGGAAGAAATCTATGCCCTGTAAGATGTTGTTGTTATGGAACTCATAAAGCGTGCCGTGGAATTTGTTGCCACCTGAGCGCAGAGCCACTTGGATTGCCGCGCCAGGCGCGCGGCCAATACTGGCGTCGTAGCCGGAGGTTTGCACCTTAAACTCCGCTACCATTTCAGCTGGGGGAATGAAGGCTGGGTTGCGCCCTTCCATCACGGGTGCTCCGTCGATGAGGAACTCGCTGTTCTTGCTTCCAGTGCCGTTGACCGAAAAGCTGGCGAGCACTCCCAGTGCTGGTTCGAGACTCGGATGGTTTGGCGCAGCGAAGTTCACCGTTCCCGCAGCTAGTCGCGTTAGAGTATACGGATTGCCACCCGAAAGTGGCAGTTCGGCGAGTCGCCGTCTATCCACCACCTGCCCAATTGTTGCTGAACTGGTATCAAGCAATGGCGTTTCTCCAGTTACCGTCACCGATTGGGTCACCGGGCCAAGTTCCAAACGAATATCGATCCGTAGTCGGTCTCCAACCCTAACTTCGATACTTTGGCTTACAAAAGTCTTGAAGCCCTCGGCTTCTGTCTCTACCGTGTAGACACCCGGCATTAAATAGGGAATTTCGTAACTCCCTTGTTCATTGGTCACTGTTTTCGCAGTGATATTGGTGGCGGTATTGGTGGCTGTCACTGTCACGTTCGGAATGGCCGCTCCGCTCGGATCCGTAACGCGACCGAGGATGCGGCCTTGATGCTCTTGGCCTACCACGGTCATACCGTTGCCCAGTAGGACAGCAATCAACAAATACAGTATTTTTCGGAATGTCATGACTATCCTCCTTTGTCATGGTTAGAGAGAGTTTCGGTTTTGAAGTAGGTCTTACAGACAAGTGT
>JAFDHS010000388.1 GCA_019308655.1 Deltaproteobacteria bacterium | reverse complement strand
CGATCTCATGGATCAGGGAGAGAAAATTTTCCAGGAGATGCGAGGCTACTCTTTGCTGGAGCTGATGTTCGGAAAAAGCAAGGAAATTAATTCCACGGAGAATACCCAGCCGTCCATATTTATCTCTTCCGCAGCCATCTATAAATATCTGCAGTCAAAGGGCTTTGAACCGGATGCTTTTATCGGTCACAGTATCGGTGAATATTCCGCCCTGTACTGCAGCGGCATCCTTGATTTTGAAGACGCGATGCGGCTGATCATCAAGCGTTCTGATTTAATGAAAAAGGCGGCCGATGATTTTCCCGGCAAAATCATGGTTGTTTTCAAAAACGCCGGAGAAGTTTTAAGCTTAATCGATGCGTCAAACATCAAGAATGTATATGTTGCCAATAAAAACAGTGAAAATCAGACTGCTGTTTCCGGCAATGAAGCCGAGATCAATGACTTTTGCGCATTTTTAAAGACGAAAAAAGTCATGTTTAAGAAACTGGCGCTTTCAGGGGCATTTCATACGCCTCTGTTTAAAACCGCGGCGGACCAATTGAAAGACTACATTGGGAAATTGCGTTTCAATGATGTGGATTACAGCCGGATCATCGCCAATGTCACGGCCGAACCTTACCCCAATGATGCGAAGGCGGTTAAAGAGATTCTTGTTAAACAGATCACGTCTCCGGTCGAGTTCGTAAAATCAATTGAAAATGCTCGTGCTTCAGGCATGACCCATTTCATTGAAGTCGGTCCGGGCAAGATTCTGATTAATCTGCTCAAGAATATTAATATCAAGGATTATACGTGCCTGCCCGCAGTTGATCCCAAGGCCGGCCAAGTCAAGTCACTGGATGCGTTAGTCAAGTACCTGGAGGAGAACGGCAAAATATCTTTAAAACCGGTGCTTCCCGTTCAAAAACCGGCGGTTTCCGTTCAGCGGACCCAGGCTGAAAAAGTTGATGTTCCTTTGCCGGCAGATGACCTTGAGGTTGATCTCTACAAACATATTGATGGCGATATGGATTTTGAAACCTTTTTACAGGAAAACGATGACGCCCTGAAAAAGGTATTGTACAAGGAATTTTTAAAATCCAGGAGAGAAAAGGCCATTGAATCTATTGAAAAGTTTAATTTTTTTACCGGAAAGGTGGCCATATCCGGTGTCTCCATTGGCTTGCCCGGAACCGGCAATAAGGTTTTTAACAGTGATAATTTTGATAAACTTCTGACTGGGAGCAATTTCATCGAGCCGTTGAATCAACAGGAAAAAGAAAGAATTGTCGATATGAATCTCACCCGGGTTTTCAAGGACCCGGAAGGACATGCCAAGTTTGTTAAAATCGAGAGCACCGAAGAAGTGATTCAACTGGCCGGCAAGCTGGGATATTTTAACCTGAAAAATGAATATGGAATCGATTTTGATTATGACATTACGACTTCGTTGGCCATTGGCGCGGGCATCGAGGCTTTAAAAGATGCCCATATTCCTCTGGTCTTGAATTACAAGACAACATCCACCGGCAAACAAATACCCGACGGGTTCTGTCTGCCGGAGCAGATGCAGGAAAATACCGGTGTGATCATCACATCTCTTTTCCCGGGTTATGAAACCCTGATTAAAGAGCTGAATAATTATTATTATAATAAATTCTATGTCAAACCGTATGATGAGCTTGAAAATATCTATTACCATTTGATGGAGAGTGTAAAAGATAAAGAGGTAAAGGAGCAGATAACCGACTGGTTCTTTAAAATCAAGGAGAGAAGAAAAGAATACGGTACCTACGAGTTTGACCGAAACCTGTTGTTAAACATCATCCCTTTGGGTTCGGCGCACTTTGCCCAGTTGGTCAAAGCCAAGGGGCCGAATATGCAGTTGAGCGGCGCCTGTGCCACAACAACCCAGGCGGTTGGCGTTGCAGAAGACTGGATTCGATCCGGAAGGTGTGACCGGGTAATTATTATCGGTGGAGAGGCTGCGACATCTCAAGCCCAGGGCCCATGGATCTGTTCAGGTTTTCTTGCTCTGGGTGCGGCTACGGTCAAAAAGACCGTCGCGGAAGCTGCAAAGCCCTTTGATGTTACCCGAAACGGAACCATCCTGGGCAGCGGTGCCGTCTCCATTATCGTTGAACGGGAAGACAGGATAAAGAAAAGGGGTTTTAACGGTCAGGCGGAAGTCCTGGGTACCTATATGGGAAACAGCGCCTTCCATGCCACTAAAATCGATGTCAACCATCTGGCTGAGGAAATGAATCGTTTTATGTCAGGGGTCGAGGAACGTCACCATATTGAGAAAAAAGATTATACCGGTTCCATGGTATTCATGTCCCATGAGACCTTTACCCCGGCCAGAGGCGGTAGTGCCGCAGCAGAAGTTTCAGCCATAAAAAATACCTTCCCGGACCATTATCGGGACATCACCATTACCAATACCAAGGGGTTCACCGGACATACACTGGGCGTAGGTCTTGAAGATGCCGTTATCGTAAAGGCATTGCAGAAAGGGCTTGTCCCGCCCATCGCCAACTTAAAGAATATACCGGATGAATTCAAGGACCTTAATCTCAATAAAAAGAATCGAGGCAGCTATGACTATGCCCTCCATTTTTCAGCGGGATTCGGTTCTCACTTCTCCTTTTTGTTCATCAGAAAAATAAAGGAAAATACCGTTGATAATAACTCCAGGTATCACAAATGGTTAATGGAGATATCAGGCAGCAGCGATCCGTTGTTGACGGTTATCGATAACGCTCTTTGCGTGAAACCGGATGATGCCGCCCCTGTTTTAAGATCCGACCGGGCTGCTGAAGCGGTAATCGACATACAGAAGGAAGCATCTGAAGAGAAAGTCTCTGAAGTGGTTGTTGCAAGGTCTTTGCCTGTATC
>JAFDHS010000387.1 GCA_019308655.1 Deltaproteobacteria bacterium | reverse complement strand
AGACATAAAAACTTTGCTGGGCCAGGGATTACCCAAAAACCTGCCGACTATTTTAGGGCATGAGGTTGTTGGAGAGGTTTTTGAAATGGGAGAGGGAACAGCAGGTTTTCAGACGGGAGAAAGGGTTGCGGTTTACCCCATAGCCGTCTGCGGGGAATGCTACTATTGCAGAAACGGCCGCCACAACCTCTGTATGGAGGAATTCGGCCTGGGGCATGGCATAGACGGGGGGTTCGCCGAGTATGTCCGGCTTCCCCGGCAAATAATCAACGCCGGCGGGGTGGTCAAGATGCCGGAAGGCCTGTCATATGAAAAGGCTGTTTTGGCGGAACCGCTTTCCTGCGGCATAGCGGCATTGGAGGTCAACAGGGTCGTCAAACCCGGAGACAGGGTTGTTGTTGTGGGAGCAGGACCTATGGGGCTGATTCATCTGAAACTCTCCAAGTGGGCCGGGGCAACTGTGATTATGGCTGATATTCTTGATAAAAGGCTGGAAACCGCGACCCGGATGGGAGCTGATTTTTGTGTCGATGTTTCAAAGATGGATCTTTTGGATGAAGTGATGAGAATTACCGAGGCTACCGGGGCTGAAGTGGTGATAACCTCTCTTGGAATTCCGAAAATTATTGAACAAAGCCTTAAATTGGTACGCAATGGAGGGACTTTTAATATTTTCGGCGGACCGCCGGCCGGGCAATCAATCACTGTTGATCCCCGTTGGATTCATTATGGTGAAATCATCCTTACCGGCACATTTGCCGCTACACCGGTGCAGTTTAAAAAAGCCTTTGATCTGATTGCCGCTGGAGAAGTAGAAGTAGAAGACCTGATTTCAGATCGATTTACTTTAGACAATATGCTGGACGCTATAGAGAAAGCAAAAAACCAGGAGATGATCAGAGGTATTGTGTTGTTTTAGCAGCATGGAAATTTCTGTTCCGGGTAGACTGTGCACAGGTTAGTGAGTTAAAGTTTAAAGTGCCTAAAGTGATCTAAAGTGCCTAAAGTTGAGGAATTCTATCAATTTTATATATAAAAAGACGGAGCGAAGCGATTCCTTAACTTTAGCTCACTTCAAACTTCAGGCACTTCAAACTTTTTTATATATTTGTGTTCCGATTAACAAAGGTGGATTTGGATTATGAATGGAATGGAGAGTCGGTTGCGCAGGGGACGCAGCCTGGTTATCGCGGTTGACCATGGAATGGCCCTGGGGCCCATGACAGGAATTGTAGATCTTAAAAAGACCATTGCCGAACTTGATGCAACCGGTAAGGTAGATGCCTGGTTGATTACCAAGGGAATGTATACCTATGCTTTTGAACCGGCCGGAAACTCCGGTGTGATCATGCGGGCGAGCGGTGCCGCTACGATTGCCGGCCCTGATTTAACCAATGAAGGGATTACTTCTTCTGGAGCGGTGCCGCTACGATTGCCGGCCCTGATTTAACCAATGAAGGGATTACTTCTTCTGTAAGCGAGGCCTTGATTCTCGGTGCTGATGCAGTTGCCGCCTCAGCCTTTATCGGGTCCGCCTTTGAACGGACAACACTGGTGGATATGGCCGGGCTGGCCACGGAGTGTCGTAAATGGAATGTCCCTTTGCTGGGGGTGATGGGTCTTGGAAAAATTAACGAAGACAAGAAAAAAGACCCGCGCTTTATTGCCCTCGGCGCACGAGTCGGTGCTGAACACGGAGCGGACATTATCAAGACCTATTATACGGAAACGGATTTTGACAAGGTTGTAGCAGGCTGTCCGGTCCCTGTTATGATTGCCGGCGGGCCCAAATGTGAAACGGACCTGGATACCCTCCAGATGATTTACGGCGCTCTGCAAGGGGGAGCCAGGGGCATCGTCATGGGCCGTAACGTCTGGCAGAGTCCTCACCCCGCAGCTTTGTTGACGGTTGTATACAGCCTCATTCATGAGAATATAACAGTAAAGGAAGCTGCACAATTGTTGGAACATAAGATAAAAGAATAGAAACCCCTTGTAAGGCAATTCCTGAAAAATAATTTACCGCTGTAAGTGATTCAAACATGACATTCGCGAATGAATATATCCGGAGTACGAAACATAAGGTTTCATACTGAATAACAAGTGTGAAAGGTTACCTTTTGCACTCCGGATATATTCCGTGGGCTTTCAGTTCATAACCATTGAATCTCCCGGCAGTTTTAATATTAAAAATATCATTGGATAAATTGGACTCGTATAATCTTGATGCAAACCGTACATGCCACAAAAAAGATTTAAGAAGATTTAATTATCATGAATAAAAAGATTACATTTTTAATGTTAAGCTATAATGGCTTTTCAACCAGGCATGTGACGGTTTCAAGTCCTTTTTTACTCTTTTTCTGCTGTATT
Organism: Deltaproteobacteria bacterium; assembly: GCA_019308655.1. Taxonomy (GTDB): domain Bacteria; phylum Desulfobacterota; class Desulfobacteria; order Desulfobacterales; family JAFDHS01; genus JAFDHS01. Next base: position 1,094 of record JAFDHS010000387.1, on the reverse strand, counting down.
ATTGCGGCTTTTTTAATCCTTTCCGGTTTTTTTGTCTACGATTACTCCATCCTCAGGAAAGAACTGATAAAGAAACAGACTCTTGAAAGCAAAGTTTCCTTTCAGCAAGAGAAGATAACCCTTCAACATCATCAGATTCAAAACCTGGTAAATGAAATCAATTCCTTTAAGTCAAAACTTGTGGAATTGAAAAAAATTGAAAAAAAAATACGAATTATTTCTGACTTTGAAGATGCTGAAGATGATAAGGCGAATAATTTGGGTATGGGGGGGCCGATAGAGGAAGATCTTTGTCCGGGTGTCGATATTGCTGAAAAACACAACAGCATGATGCAGAAGATACACGAGCATATGGAAATGCTGAATCTGGCCTCAACCAGGCAGCAGGAGGGGTTCAACTCCCTTTTGAAAAGCCTTGAAGATAAACGGAATCTTCTGGCCGCTACGCCTTCAATCTGTCCGACAAAAGGTTGGATATCATCACGGTTCGGATACCGCAAATGCCCTTTTACCGGCCGGCGACGTTTTCATTCGGGCCTGGATATTGCTGCGCGCAAAGGAACACCGATCGTCGCTCCGGCAGATGGAAAGGTTACCTATGCCGGTAAAAAAGGATTGCTGGGCAATCTGGTTGTGATCGATCATGGTTATGGAATGATTACCCGGTATGCGCATCTTTATAAAGCATTAAAAAAAAAGGGTGATATAATAAAAAGAGGTGAGATCATCGGACTGGTCGGCAGTACGGGACGAAGCACAGGACCCCATCATCGGACTGGTCGGCAGTACGGGACGAAGCACAGGACCCCATCTCCACTATGAAGTCCGTCTTAACGGTATTCCCCTTAACCCTGCAAATACATATAAAAACAGATCCTGAACCTTTTCCTGAGTTAAAAAACTCTTGGAAAAGAATTTTCAGAAAACCGCAAAATTTTAAAGGAGGAAAAAATGACAGATCAAAAAGGTTCCCGAGCTCTTCGCCTTACGGAAACCGTCAGAGGCTCCGGCTGAGCTTCGAAATTACCTCCAGCGGATCTGGAGAAAGCAATGTGCGGGCTTGAATTGCCTGTTGATTCAAATTTGATTGTAGG
>JAFDHS010000386.1 GCA_019308655.1 Deltaproteobacteria bacterium | reverse complement strand
GAAATTTCCGGCATTTCAGCCCGATCAGACGGGACATCGGTGAAGGGGATAATATAGCGTTTTTGTTTTTCGTAAATCATCTTCTACTTACTCCTCAGGTAATTATGAATGCCAAGTGCTCCCCGCTTGCCTCCGGCAACAGCCCGAATGGCGATATCAGGACCGGTTACCACATCACCACCTGCAAAGACGCCGGAGAGATTGGTTGCGCCTGTCTCCTCATCCACTTCAAATGTGTTACGTCGGGTCAGTTTAAATTCATGGTCACCCGGGAGAAAGCTTAAATCCGTCCCCTGACTGAGGGCCCCAACGATAGTCTCTGTATTGATGACATATTCGGACCCTTCAACGGGAACCGGCCGCCGGCGGCCGGAAGCATCAGCCTCACCCAACTCCATCTTGACACATTTAATACCTGTAACCTTGCCGTTTTCTCCCACAACTTCTACAGGAGCGGCAAGAAATTGAAATTTTACTCCCTCGTGTTCGGCCGCATCAACTTCCCATGGATTGGCCGGCATCTCTTTCTTGGTCCTGCGATAAAGGATATATACCTCATCATATCCCATTCGCCACCCCACACGGGCCGAGTCAATGGCAGCGTTACCGCCGCCGATCACGATCAGTTTGCCTTTAACGTCTTTAAGATTACCTAATGCCTGTTCTCTTAAAAAGGTTACACAATCGATAATCCCTTCAAAATCATCCTCTCCGGGACATCTGAGTTTAAGGCCTTTGTGGCAGCCTGCTGCAATAAAAACAGCATCATAATCTTTTTTCAAATCCTCAAAGGCAATGTCTTTACCGATGCGTGTATTGTATTGGATTTCAACACCCATCTTTTCAATCAGTGCGACTTCACGGCCGAGAAGCTTCTTGGGCAGACGGTACTCGGGAATGCCGACCTGGAGAAAACCTCCGGGAACAGGAAGGACTTCAAATATTTTAATATTCTCATACCCCATTCTTGCAAGGTCATAGGCACAGGAAAGACCACTGGGTCCTGCACCGATAATCGCGATCTTTTCAGAGTATTTTTGATCCGGTGTTTCATAATCAGGCTCAATACCCTCATTGAGTTCCACATCCGAAACAAATCTTTTCAGAAAACAGATACTGATCGGCTCTTCCAGATACTGACGGTTGCAGGCGGTTTCACAGGGATGGGGACAAATTCGCCCGATACTTCCGGGTATGGGCAGTTTCTCTCGAATCTTGGCAAGAGATTCCGCATACCTGCCGTCCGCGATTAATCCTACATATGACCGGATATCCAGATTAATCGGGCATCCGCGCTGGCAGGCCGGCATGTCTTCCTTATAGATATTATAGTCGCCTGTTTCAGAGTTGTAGTAATCAAAGGCCGTTCGAAAGCTCAGGCCTTCGTCGCAATCATCGTACATGTTCACGGGACAGACCTTGATACCGGCTTTGGTCGCTTCACTCGACTTGCTGTTGTCCACCAGAAGGCTGTGCTTGACAATACGGGTTTGGATTTTTTCGTTTTCCCGGCTGGCTTTTTTAATATCACTGTAGGGTAAAACCTGAACATTGGACTGGTTGCGCAATTTCTCCAGATCGGGCTTCACAAAGCCTTCACCCGGCTTAACCAGCCGGTTTCTGGGAATCCTTTCCGCTCCCAGGTCGTCGGCATTTTCAAGGGCGGCACCTACTCCTTCAAGACCTCCCCCGACAATCAACATCTTTTTATCTTTCATGGAATCACACCCCTTGAGGAATTACCTTGTATAACGGACTTTGACCGGATATCGTTTCCAGTTCAACCATATCTTTACGTCTAAGCGCATTGATATATCGAAAAACCCTTTCTGAAGGCATGGCCAGGGATTCGGCCAGGGCTTTGACCGATTGAGCACCCTCTTTTAATCTCCCAAGGATTTCCTGCACTTCGGTCTCTTCGACAATGATCATATCGATGGTCCGCTTGAATTCATGTTCAGTAAAGACCTCACCGTAAAGATTACCTTTCTCAAGAAATTCCGTCTTCTTGCCGATAACCCATCGCATCTTTTGACCGGCAAGAACCGCTTCCGCAGCTTCCAGCTTCCTGAAGAGTTCAGGACCTTTCACCTGGTCGCTCTCTCCTCCGATGGGGCCTAATTCATGGATAGTTTTGTCAAATTTGTTAACAATTTCTACAAAGCGTGTGGCCTCTCCGGAAGATTCTACAAAGCGTGTGGCCTCTCCGGAAGAACAATGTTGAAAGGAGAGCCGGTTCTCATTCAGACCGATATGCTTTAACAGGCTGCGGGTCATGTCTATTTTAGCTTTTGCCTGAATATTGCCGCTCACATAGTGGCATTCTCCAATAAAACAGCCTACGACAATAAGTCCGTCAAGGCCTTTTTTAAAGGCTTTGGCAATGATAGCAGGATCAATCCTGCCGGTACACATAAGCCGAACGATTTTAATATCAGGGGAATATTGTAGTCTGGAAACTCCAGCCAGGTCTGCGGCGGAGTAACCTCACCAGTTACAACAAAGTGTAAGTATTTTAGGATCAAATTGAGCCAATGGAAACCTCCTTCAAAGACTTTTGCATGCTCGACGGTCACGGATTCCGACTATCCCAGTAATGCATCAACCTGGGCTTCGAGCTGTG
>JAFDHS010000385.1 GCA_019308655.1 Deltaproteobacteria bacterium | reverse complement strand
AATATGTTTGAGCATTTTTCTTCCATCGGTGTCAATCCTGAACTTTTGGAACCCTTTGACGCGGCGATCCTTGAAGGTTCCTTCGGCAAACCCCTTACCACAAAAAAAATATCTCATATAAAAGAGATCCCGGAAGACAGCGTTTTTAAATTTAAAACATTTACAGGGACCATACTGCCAAAAGAAATTATTATGGTTCCCGTTGTCATTGACGGCAGGGTATTGGCTCTTATGTGCCTTGCAAATATCAACACCTATTCGGAAAAGAGCTTCGCCATTTTAAATCGGGTCTGGTTGGGCATAAATACCGCCTTTTCAAATCTTTTGGCCAATGAAGAGACCAAAAAACTGGCTGTCGAGCTTAACTCAAAAAATATGGAACTTGAAGCCCAGGCAGGTGAGCTGCATGCCCAGAAAGATGAGTTGGAACAGCAGAATGTGGAATTGGAGATTCAAAAACGGCAGATTGAGGAAGCGAACCGTTTAAAAAGTGAATTTTTATCCAATATGAGCCATGAACTTCGGACCCCTCTTAACTCCATCATGGCCCTTTCCCGGGTTCTTATCATGCAGGCAAGCGGAAAACTTTCTGAAGAAGAAGGCAGTTATCTTGAAATAATTGAACGAAACGGGAAAAATCTTCTTGCGCTGATTAACGACATCCTTGACCTTTCCAAAATAGAAGCCGGAAGAATGGATGTCAGTCCAAAACCTTTTTCAATCACATCGTGTGTTGAAATGATTATAGACAGCCTTGAACCCATTGCCGGAAATAAGGGCATTGTGTTGAATAAAAATTTTCCTGATAAATTCCCTCTGGTGGAAAGTGATGAACTCAGGACCCATCAAATACTTCAAAATATTATCGGGAATGCCGTCAAATTTACAGAACGGGGCAGTGTGACAATTTCGGCCCGCAGTGATGCGGAAAAAGTCTATATTGATGTTGCCGATACCGGTATCGGCATATCGGAAAAATACCTGTCTTATATATTTGAGGAATTCAGGCAGGTTGACGGTTCCACGTCCAGAAGGTATGAAGGAACGGGCCTCGGCCTTACCATTGCCTGTAAAGCTGCCAGGATGCTTGGCGGAGATATATCGGTAAAGAGTATTCCGGGAAAGGGCTCCTCTTTTACGTTAACCTTGCCCATTGGATGGCAGGGAACGCCTTCAGTGCATGAACCGTTGATTATGAAGCCGGTGCCGAAAATTAAACCTGCACAAAAAACCATTCTGGTTGTGGATGATGATCCGGATATTGTTGCCATGATTGCCGACAATCTTATTTCTGAAGGATATAATGCCATCAGGGCCACATCGGGTAAAGAGGCGATCCGATTAGCACAGATCCATCGTCCCTTTGCCATAACACTGGATATTGTTATGCCGGATATGGATGGATGGGAAGTGCTGCAAAAGTTAAAAGAAGATCCTGATACCAAAGATATCCCGGTGATCATTGTTTCCGTATCGGATGATAAGGATACCGGATTTGCTCTGGGTGCCATGGGATATGTAAGCAAGCCCGTGGAGAAAGAGGCATTGATCTTTGAAATATATAAAATCGGACAGCCTGTGATGCATTCCATTATGGTTGTAGATGATAGTGAAATCGAGCGAAGAGAAATAGCGCGAATTGTTGAGGAGGAGGGGCTGAAGGCTGTTGTTGCCGACAACGGCTCCCAGTGTATGGAATTAATTAAAAAAGACCTCCCGGATGTTCTGATCTTAGATTTGATGATGCCGGAAATGGATGGTTTTGAGGTGCAAAAGACCTTACCGATGAAGACAGAAAAAGATTGAGCGGCAATGTTTCCTCCGTACTTGAAAAAAGTGTTGCCACACCGACGATGGTTCTTGAAGACATAAAAAATATTCTTGGCGATATCGAGGTGTATCCTGAAACACATAAACTGAAAGAAACACACAAAGTAAAAGAAAAGCGAGAAACCACCAACAGAATTTTGCTGGTTGAAGACAATGAATCTGCAATTATTCAGGTGAAAACGGTTCTTGAGAACCAGGGCTATGCGATAGATATTGCAAGGGGGGGACAGGAAGCGATTGATTATGTTAAGCATACCATCCCTGAAGGCATTGTTCTTGATTTGATGATGCCTGAAATTGACGGGTTTGAAGTTCTGGAAAGAATCCGAAGTACTAAAGCCACAGCCAAAATTCCGGTTTTAATCCTGACCGCAAAAGATCTGACACCGGATGATTTCGCCAAGCTCAGCGCCAATAATATCCAGCAGTTAATTCAAAAAGGGGATATCGACCAGCAGGGCTTGTTGTTTAAAGTCCAATTGATGCTTGGAGCAGAACCCAAATCGCAAGTAAAACCTTTGGTTCTATCTGAAAAAAAAGAAGAACCTGAAAAGCCGGCTGAGCAACAGGAAAAAAGCGTACAACCGGCCATAAAAAAACAAATCGACACCAAGGGAACACGGAAAGCAAAGCCGATCCAGGGAAGACCGACGATTCTGGTTGTTGAAGATAACCCTGACAATATGATCACCATAAAGGCGGTGTTGCAGAACAAATACCATATACTTGAAGCCCTTGATGGAGAAGAGGGACTCAAAACAACGCTTGCAGAGCAGCCGGACCTGGTCCTTCTGGATATGGCTCTGCCCAAAATGGATGGGATGGCTGTTGCTAAAAAAATAAAAGAGGATAAGGTATGCAATGAAATTCCTATTATTGCATTGACTGCTCATGCCATGAAAGGTGACAGAGAGAAAATCATTGCGGCCGGATGTGACGATTATATCCCCAAACCCATTGATCCTGAAGGGATATTGAAAAAGATCGAAGACTGGATAAAGATATAGATTCCCATAAAGTTTCTTGACAATTATTTTCAGAACAGTTATCATAAACACTTTTCATGTTATGCCTGGGTGGCGGAACTGGTAGACGCAAGGGACTTAAAATCCCTCGGGGCTTAGTCCCTGTACGAGTTCAATTCTCGTCCCAGGTACCAGATATATATCAAGGGATTACAGCGATTAAACGTAATTTTTCAATAACTACGGGCAAATCATAAAAATCCTCCCCTGCCCCCTTTTAAAAAAGGGGGGAGATAACTGCAAGTCCCCCTTTTTTAAAGGGGGATTCAGGGGGATTTTCGCGGCAAACAAATGGGTTTGAGTGCCCTCTTGTGCCTCAACTTATTGAGAAATTACGATTAAACTTGCTTTTTTCTTGACGTTAACGGAAAAATTTGTGTTTTATGATTTGTCACAAGGGTTTTTTTTCAGGTCGGTTTCGTTTGAAAGGATCGATTCTTTTGCCGGAGTGGTGACCTGAGGCCCTGAAGTTTCTATTTTTTTCAGGTCGGTTTCGTTTGAAAGGATCGATTCTTTTGCCGGAGTGGTGACCTGAGGCCCTGAAGTTTCTAGAAAATTTTTGAAAGGAGAATGGTACTTTGGCAAATGGAATTGTAAAATGGTTTAGTGATAAAAAAGGATTTGGTTTTATCGAGCAGGAAGAGGGAGGTGACATATTTGTTCATCACTCGGCAATCGACATGGAAGGATTCAAGACGCTCAGCGAGGGTGATCGTGTTACCTTTGATGTGGAAGAGACCAGCCGGGGTCCTGCTGCAAAGAACGTAAAAAAGGTTTAAGATTTTGTTGCAAGAATTCCCGACCAGGGCGGTGGTCGGTTGGGTATTTAGTCCCATAGATGCTCGGTAATTTATTGCCGAGAGCCGTCACTATCCTTTTTTTTATTTTTTTGGGCTCAGTCACTTTATCATACAGATATAAAATGGGGACTCCGAACCGAAAACGACCCATTTCGTGCAAGATCAAGCAAATCAAAAAAATGTGCTGAAAGCATAATCAGATAAAACTGCACAGATAATTTTGAAGAGTGACGCAAAAAAATGCTGAAAAAGGGGCCGTTTCCGGACGGAAAACAACTGTAATGGATTATGTAAGGGGGTATGCGGATCTCCGCAAAAAAAGTATAAATTCAGAATTAAGATGTTATTTATTACTTTAAAGCGTCTTTTAAAGCCTTTCCCGGAACGAATTTGGGTACATTCCTGGCTGCAATATCAATTTCTTCTCCGGTCTGGGGATTTCGTCCTTTCCTGGCTTCCCGTTTTACCGACTTAAATGTTCCAAAACCAACAAGCGTAACCGTATCATTGCTTACAAGTGATTCAGTAATGGTTGAAAGAACACAATCGACTGCTGCCTGGGCC
>JAFDHS010000020.1 GCA_019308655.1 Deltaproteobacteria bacterium | reverse complement strand
CAGGATAACACCATAGAACTTCAGCTTCCTTTTATTAAATATTTTTTTGATAAGGTAAAAATTGTTCCCATGGGCGTTCCCCCTCTTACAAGTTCTCTTGAAATCGGAAGGAGCGTCGCCGACATGGCAGCCGACCTTGGCCTGCGGATGAAAGTTGTCGGGTCCACCGATCTGACCCATTATGGTTCCAATTATGGTTTTACACCCAAAGGGTCGGGCTCGACAGCCCTTGACTGGGTGCGCAATGAAAATGACCGGAAGATCATTGAGGCCATGCTTTCGATGGATCCTGAAAGGGTTATCAGCGAAGCGATGATTCACCATAATGCCTGCTGTTCCGGTGCTGCCGCAACAGCTATTGCAGCAGGAAAACAGCTTGGCGCTGAACATGCGGAGTCCATAACTTATGCCACAAGTTATGAAAAAAGCCCGGGGGATAGTTTCGTGGGATATACGGGAATTGTTTTCTGAAGTAATGACAATTTTCAACCCGATACCCGCTGTGGCACCAAACAAGATAAAGACAAAAGGAGGCTGAAATGCCGATTTATGAATATAAGTGTGAAACCTGTGGCCATGAATTCGAAAAACTGGTTCTTGGCAAAAATGCTGGAAAAGATATCACCTGTCCGAAGTGCAGCCGAAATAAGATTAAAAGACTTTTAAGTTCCACCGGCTTTATCAGTAAAACGGGTGGTAACAGCTACCCTGGCGGTGCTCCGAAAGGTTTTTCATGACCGGGTTGATTCATCGTGGCGGTCAGCCACTGAGAACTTTACATAGCCACCTCTTTTGCCCGATTTCCGTCTCAGCTCCCTACAGCACGGATCTTTCAAGGGAATTATTGACAAACCCCAAATGAGACTTAATTTGTCAGGTAATTCGTAACCTTGTTATTGTTGTTTCAATTTTTAAAATATAAGAAATCACTTCTAATGGAGAATAAAAATATGGCCTTTGAAACAAAAGAGCAAGTATTAGAAAAAATTATGTCCCAGGAAAAACCCAAATGTCCTCACTGCGAAACGGAAATGAATTTGTGGGAAGTTCCTGAAATAGCAGCGGGTGACGGCTTGGGATGGGGCACACCTTACCTCTATATATGTTTTAACGAAAACTGCTCGCTGTATAAACAGGGATGGGAAAATATCCAGGAAAATTATGCCCATCATGCTTCATACAGGTGTATGTGCTATCCCGGCACGGAACAGTTTGAATGCATCCCTGTATTCAGCCCTCAAGGCGCCAAGGGACAAATTATTGACGATGAAGCAGTGGCCAAACAGGAAGCTTTGAAAGAAGCTACAAAGCAAGGTTTTTCAATGCTTTCCGGTTTATATGTCGAAAAAGACTGGGTCGGGGTGCTCAAAATACTTCTCGACGCAACGGAACCGTCACGGGTAAGACTGAAAGCAGCAGAAATGATCGGTGACTTTGCAGATACGGAAGCGATCGACCCACTCAGAAATACCCGGTTCGGTAATGATATCATACAAAAAGAAGTCGACGAAGCAGTAAAAAAGATCCATAAACGGTATTTTACCACGGAATGTCCTTTTTGCGCGGAAATAATAAAGAAAAAAGCCAAGATCTGTAAACACTGCAAAAAAGAATTGACAAGTGCGTAGTGTCGGGAAAAACACCAGGCGTTTTTCGGAATCAGGGTCAAATTTTTAAAAAATTTGGCCCTTACTTTATTCGTACAGATCAGCCCTGGTCAGCGGCAAACCGGATGCACCCTTGGCGGAATGCTTGGTCGCCACTACCTGGCAGATATGCATGGCCCCATCGGCAAAACCTATGGAAACACCGGCCAGATACAGGGCCCACATCAGGAATTTTTCCATGCCCACGTATTTGATCGCCTCCTCCCGATTGGCCATAAGCCCGCGATACCAGTGTCTTGTGGTCAGGGCGTAATGCTCGCGTAAAGCCTCAACATCATGAACCTCAAAGCCGCAAATCTCCATCATGTCAAGGGTATGGCCGACATTATCAAGCTCACTGCCCGGAAAAATATATTTTAAAAGAAGCCGCCGCTCCGGCCGTATCTTTTTGACAGCCCGCTTGCTCGCTTTGGCATGGCGTGAAATCCCGTGATTCATCAAGATGCCGCGGTCGCGCAGCAGGGAATTAATTTTTCGAAAATAGTCAGGCATATTGGCAATGCCGATATGTTCAAACATCCCGACGCTGGCGATTTTGTCATAGGTCCCTTCAAGAGTGGCATAGTCGCGCAGCTCTACCATTACCGTATCTTCGAGGCCGAGTCTTTTGATCTTATCCCTGGCAAAATCAAGTTGCTTTTGCGACAAAGTCACACCATGGGCAGTGACCCCGTAATTTTTGGCGGCATGACAAATCAGCCCGCCCCAACCGCAGCCGATATCAAGCATTTTATCGCCGGGTTGAAGCCGCAGCTTGCGGCAGATCATGTCAAGCTTATCGTGCTGGGCCTGATCGATCGAGTTGGTTTCAGTGGTGAAATAACCGCAGGAATACTGCATTTCCTTGCCCAGAAACAGTTTGTAAAAATCATTGCTGATATCGTAATGAAACTGAATAAATTCCTTGTTGTCCCGGCGCGACTCTTTTCTCCCGACTTCGTCGGCAGCGTATTCATGCTCAACCGTGATATTGCCGCCCGACGTAAAAATAAACGGCAGCGCATTTTTCAAAAGTGAAAATTTACTGATATTTTTGAGCTTTTTCTTGGGCCTCTTCTCACGCGCCACCGCCACAAAATCAATGAGATCGCCATGAATACCGATGTTGCCCCTCACGTAATGCATCAATAGATTTTCATAAGTGGGCTTTCTGAAAAGTGAACCAAGAACTCCAGGACCGTTAATGGACACGAAAAAGTCAGTGTCAACATTTTTCCCCAGGAGGACCATGAAGCCGTCCCAGAGACGGACGGAAAAACGGGTATCAATCAGTGTGCTGATATCCTCAAACAATCGCCGCGCCCTATCAAGCTTGTTCTTATCTGAAAAAAAAGACATTCTTTCCCCTAATTAATGATGGCTGATGATGAAAAATCGCGAAAAAATTCAGCTCTAAAGAAAACAATTTCAGAATATATTTTCCAAATTGTCAAGATTAAAGATTTGACCCCTTTGCTTGATATTGTTCGGGTTAAGTAATATTATTACCGGTATTACAGAATACTGGAGGCAGACTATGCGTGTTACGACAAAAGGACAAGTCACGATTCCCCAACATATTCGTGAAAAATTAGGAATAACTCCTTCAACGGATATTGAATTTGTTGAGGAAAAAGGACGTGTATACATTGTAAAAAAAGAAGGTGAAAGAAACAAAACCAGTAAATTCAGAAAATTAAGAGGCGTTGCAACGGTTAAAATGACAACCGATGAAATCATGGCCTTAACGAGAGAAGATTGATGAAGGGCATTCTGGTTTATTCCAACATTATTTTAGACGTTTTTCTCAATGATCCTAACTGGGCTGAATGGTCGGAATCTAAATTGGAAAAATTTAGTGGGATTACAAGATTATTTATCAATCCGGTTGTATATTCTGAAGTTTCCATCGGTTTTAAAAAAATAGAAGAAATGGAGTCAGCCATAAATCGTAGTGGCTTCCAGATGCTTGATATTCCCAAAGAAGCATTGTTTTTAGCCGGAAAAACCTTTTTAAAGTATCGAAAAAATAAAGGCACTAAAAAATCACCATTACCCGACTTCTATATTGGAGCACAAGCCGCGATCTTTGATATGGATTTAATCACCCGCGATGTCTCAAGATACCGCACTTATTTTCCAACAATCAGATTAATCAGTCCTGAAACGATGTAAGAGCGGACACCTGCTGTAAGGACTTTCACCTGTGCCATGCCCGGCACACACGCCTTAAATCAGCGGCGCATTTTTATTAGAAATATCCACCAATTTGTTCATTAAGATCACACAGGCTCCTTACGGTTATAGTAGGTTCTATCCCCCATGGATCAAAGATCGCTTCTTGAGACCGTCGAACCCAAGCAGCACTCATGCCTGCCGAAATTGCCCCGATAACATCGAATGGATTACTTGAAATTAGCCATGCACTACTGCCTGATGCCCCCGATTTTCTCAAGAAATAGCTATATACGGCAGGATTCGGTTTAAATGACTTTAGGTGGTCAACACTAACAACCCCAAGAAAAAAGTCTCTTATACCAGCCGCTGCAAGCAACGTTTCGACGGCATCTGCGTTGCCATTGGAAAACGCATATATACGAAAACCAGCTGCCTTCAAACGAGCTAATCCATCTTCCACGTCTTTGAATGCGGGAAGTGTGCGGTAACTGTCAAGTAACGCTTTTTTTTGTTGTTTGGCAAGTGGAACTTTGTAGTAAGTGCAGGTGTAATCAAGGGCATCGCTCGTACAAACGGCGAAGTTTTCGTAATTCTGCATCAGGCCTCGGCGGAAGGAATATTCCAATTGTTTGTCCCGCCAGGTGCAAGAAAATTCCTTAGCCTTGTTTCCTACTATTTCCTGTAATTTTGAAACAACACCATGTGTGTCGATTAACGTCCCATACACGTCAAATGCAAGTGTAATAGTCATTAAACCCTCCTATGCACGCTGATCTGCGACCACTTGGCCCACGTATTATTAGCCGATTTTGATTGCGCCAAAAGCTGCAAAACAAGAATTTTTGTGTAAAATATCAGTATGTCTGAATCCTGCTTTCCGAAGCAAATCCAATTGATAAGTGACCGGCCTCGGTGAATCTTCCTTGTCGATGTATTCAAATACTTTCGTTCTGTAATCGGCACCACCCATAAAACAAAGATATTCGCCATACCGTTCCCACATAAGAGACTGAACAGCTTCTGACTCATGAGATACTAAATCCGTAATCCAGAGGCTTCCGCCAGGGGCTGTTAAACTGTAAAGCTTGTTAAATGCTTTTTCCCAATCCTGATCATCCCGCAAATGATGCAAAACAGCAGCAGCCAAAATAACGTCATATCCTTGATATGGTAAATCGATTTTGCGAAAATCACCTTGAATCGTTTTGATTTTTTCTGAGTTTACTGATGAAATACGCTCACGAGCTTTTTTCAACATTGGTAAGCTCAGGTCAATAAGATCACAATCAAAGGGGGAAGCATACTGTAAAAGTTTAAGCGTATTGTTTCCGGCTCCACAGCCGATGTCCAAAACTCGTCGGATGTTAGTGGTTGATTTAGCTGCCGCTTGTGTAATCAATTCCATAGCTAATGGAGCATCGATAGTTGCAGACTGCCCGGTTTCAAGATTTGAAAAACGTTCGACATCATTATCGAATCGTTTTTTGATCTCTTCCAGTGATGATTTCTGTTCAAGTGGTGTACTCATAATTCCTATCTATCCAGCTAACGCGGGCTGTTGAACCGCCATTCCCTTCTCACCAATATGCGATGCCAATAGATGCTTAACCTCGTCTATGGCGTAGCTTGATTTTGCGGGAATTGAACTTAGCGCCCTTCGGGCGGGCTTTTTGCAACACATTGATTTATTTGCCAATAAAATGGAAATTCCTATACTATCAAATTATGCATTAACGGGTTTCAGCTTTGAATTCTTTCAATAGTTCTTCAGCTTTTTCTTTCCCGTATTTTCGAACCATTTCATCCCATAAAGGAGAATTTCGAATTTGCTTTTGATATTCTTTTGTCATTCTTTCTAATTGCTCTGAAGAAGGTGGAGAACCCGGAGCAACAAAATGGATACCGTCATTATCTGTCCACGAAAAGGATTGATCCGATGTTTGTTGTAAAAGACAGCATTTTTTATACTTTTTTCCGCTTCCACATGGACAAGGATCATTTCTTTTGATTTTTTTCATTGATGTCATCCAATTATATTGAGAGTATAGCGACAGAATTTAGCCGCCCCGTGGAACGCAGGGGAACGGGGTCGGATGAATAACAGGTTAGGCTCTGCATCAACCATAGGTAATAGACAATGCCTTTATTCCACTTAGCGTAAATTTGATTAGTTCGCTTTCTTAACAAACTTCGTCAGAATTACAATCTGCTGCCCATTTACACGGCCTTCAATATGCTCAAGGTTATCTGCAACCAGTGAAATTCCGCGTACAACTGTGCCACGCTTAGCCGTAAAGTTAGCCCCTTTTACATTTAAATCCTTGATTAGTGTTACCGTGTCGCCTGACTCGATCACTGCGCCGTTGCTGTCGACATGTTTGACTGCATCTTCATCACTTTCCCCTTCACCCGTTGCTTGCGCCCAAGCTTGGGTGCCTTCATCTAAATAGAGCATATCAAGTAAGTCCTGCGGCCAGGCTTCAGTGCTCAAACGCTTAAGCATACGCCATACCATCACCTGCACCGCTGGTACTTGGCTCCACATGCTATCGTTAAGGCAACGCCAGTGATGAACATCAACTTTTTCCGGATTTTCAATTTGTTCACGACAAGTTTCACAAATAAGTATGCACTCATCAGTACTACCATTTGAACCAGGTGGAACTTCATACACCCCCAAGCTCTCTGTTGCGCCACATAATTCACATTTAGATTCGCTACGTACCTGTAATGCTTTTTCCGTACTCATTGTTTACTGTTCCTCAAAGTTGGATACGTACATTATGCCTAAAATTAGGCGTCCTATTGTTCTTAGCAAGAAAAGGAAGACAAACGTTGACTTAACTTTCACATTTTCCTTCATTTTTAGCGCTAACATACTCTTTAGCGGGCTCAGCACCAACTACCATTTTAAAAAAGATCTTCATCTTCTTCTGTTTGAATATATTCCCACATTTCATTCTGATGCAGCCATATTGGATCAGCATTTTGTCGAATATATTCGTCAGCATCCATTCCGTCTATCGTGGGTGGTCTTTTGACTCTGACCTGCTTTCCATGCATGAAAACCCACATATACTTTTTTTGTCTTTCTGCTTTAGCTTTTTTTCCGGCACGCTTTTGTGCGGCAGTGAGCTTCTTTTTTACCTTTGCCATGTTTCGACTATTTTGTAGTGTTAACGCCGGTTGTTAAACCGCTTTTTTGGGGTGTGGAAATTGCGTATGCAATTTTCCGTGCCAAAAACCAAACGCAGCCCAGCCGCCGGGCGGTGGGCTGCGACAGACTTTGAAAAAGTCATAATCTTGGATCTACACAAACATATGAAAAAGGGCCAAGGTAGCCCGATCGGTTATGAAAACGCTCGTTAACCCTCGTGCTAAACTATCAATCAAAGACTCTAGTGTGGCTGCACCGGTTGGCGTGAACAGGCAAACGAATGCACCGAAGTTCAGCAAAACCGTTACCCAGAAAACCAAGCGGAAAGATTGTTTCTTGGACTTGTGGCGCAACTTTTGTTGAGCGACGAGTGCTCCCGGCCAGCCCCCAGCTATTGATAGCAAGTGTAAGGTGCTTTCTTGGGTTCGCCAGGCTCCTTTCTTAGCTGCCGATTTATCTACTGCGTAGATGATGAAAGTGAGTAGGCTAACGACCATATAAAGGGCAAGAATCAAAGGCGGTATTTTGGCTGTAAGAACAGAGACACCGACAATGAAGAGAAAGAAAGCAGCACCAATGACTGACAGTGAACCATTCTTCCGTTTTGTCTTTTTTGGAAGTCGATCGCCGGCCAATGTGGCCTTTACAGCACATGGGCGGCCTTGCTTATCGGTAGACAAAACGTAGGTTACCAACTGATTAATCTCGGGGCGCCGATTGCGGTTGCTGAAGGCTTTGATATGAACAAAGACCTGTTTTCCAGCAGCATTAGGCGTGATAAATCCAAATCCCTTCTCGTCGTTCCAAGACGTTATTTTTCCTTTAGTGCGCATATTGCTTGTCTTTTTTGGGCTAACAGGTGCGAGATAAACGGAATTTTTTCACTCAAACATTTTCTTTATTTTTTCTTCATCGTTAATTAATTCATCATGAACATCAACCATTTTTTCGTAAAAATCTCCCAAAATTTTTGATAGTTCTAATTTAAATTCTATTAATTCCAAATTCTCTGTGTTCTTTGTCTCATCCATTAATTTTTCAATGGTTTCAAAAACTTGACAAACAGGTTCTTGTAAGCATTCAAATTTTCTCTCAAGCTCTGATAACTTTTTTTCTATCATTAATTTGTCCATGTGCTTGTACTCCGTTGTGTTCTTAAAAACTATTATTTCGTCCTTTTTATATAGTTTTTTCAACAAATTATGTAAGCATCAGCTAACGCCGACTGTTAAGCCGCCGTTTTTGGGTGTGGAAATTGCGTATGCAATTTTCCGTGACAAAAACCAAGCGAAAAAGATTTGACCCCAGATGGCTACTCAAAAAGCCTGACCGCCTTCAGTGATGAGAAAGCTAATCAAAAACATCAAATTTTAGTGACGCGTTAAAAGCCCCGGCTTTTTGGGTCAGCGTTCATTCGCTTGTTATGCGGTTTTATACCTTCCTTTAGACCGTACCAGTAACCTTTCAATTTATTTTTTATTTTTAATCGACAGTTACAGCAAAACGCTGGAAGATTTGGCATGTTAGTTTGTTCCCTTAACGATTCAATATAATATGCCGATGCTCTACCCAGCAATTCACCACAGTCATCGCAGTATACCTGTGGAGAAGGTTGTCGTTTATTTCTTTTTTTTGATTTTTTACTCATTTTTATTGGGTGCAGTTCGTCTCATTTAAAATTTTGAGTTTTTTAATACAAAGTAATATCAGTATGTTAAAAATATAATTCCCAAGGTAAAAGTGCTGAACACCATCAAACTGTGCAAAAAATTGCAAAAAAACCTGTTTACTACCTATAGTAAATGGGGTAGTAAATCAGTAACTTACTGTTATTATTAGATGCCAAAATTTTTATTTTTAAATATTACGAACTGCACCCATTTTTATTACCGAAATTATCTCAAACAGCATACAAGGCCCAGTCTCCGGGTAAGTTAGCACAACATAACAAAGCCCTGAATTCAGGAGTGGGGTGTCTAAAAACGCCGTTTTAGAACTATATTTTTTACTCGGTTTTTGGACCTGTCAAAATTAATCCCCCTGCTTGCTTTAAAGGACTTTAACTCAAAAAACCGAGCAAGAGCAACGGGCAAATTTAGACGCCCCAATTCAGGAGATAGGATAAATTCTGCGCTTGTGTAGTGAAAGTTCAGGTTCTTATCCGGGGAGGCCTGTTGAGTATAGCGCCCGTTGTTAAGTAATTGTCAGCATTTATTGCCTCGACATACCTGCACTTTGGAAAGGCAGTACAACCCCAAAACTCACTACCCGCATTGCTTCCTTTTTTTGCGATCCGCTTCACCATAGGCGAGGAACACTTTGGGCATATTTTTTCGTTGGATAGTGCTTCCTCCGGCTCAGTTTGCGGAGCATGTGCCGCCATTCTCTTCTCACCAATATGAGGTGCCAATAGATGCTTGACCTCGTCTATGACGTAGCTTGATTTTACGGTAATTTGAATTAGGGGTATGCCGGCAGCACCACAAGCCCCTTTAAGGAATTTATCTCTTTTTTGCCGATTCCTTGACTGATGAGAGCTATCATTTAGCTCAACGGCACAAATAACCGACAAATCATTATTGTTACACAGCAGGAAATCGAAGTGCTTGGCAGAAATTTTATTGAAAGCCCTTTGCCGCTCGCTGGGAGATAATCCCTTTTTCTTTTTGGGGATCATGACATCCGCAACTCTGACTTTGCCCAAAACTATGCCACGTTCCTCAACAGCCTGATTGAGAACACCCAGAAACGAACGTTCCGCTGGAGTAAACAGAACGCCTGCTTTTTGATACGGGTAATCTGTAAATTCCACCTCACTTTTTTTCGGGTAATCTACTGATCCCATCTCATCTTTTTTAAACTTTGCTAAAGCAATTACCGCAACGGCAATAATTACAGCTAACACTAATATCCAGTTCATTTGTTCCCTCTTTTATGCATAACGATCAAGGTCACTTGCGCCACCAAGAAACTTAAGCCTCAGGCCTCGGGCGTTCTTAACGTCAAGAGAACCGCCTGGTTCGGGGCTATTATTTACTTTTGTGCATTTAAAATCTTTTTAGCCTCTGTAACATTAATGCGGGCTTTATGGCCATGTTTCTCCAACAATGAAAGCAAATTACTGCCATTTAGAAGAGTGAGAGGTTTATCTTTGGCAAATTCATAGGAGTCCTTGCCATAATCAGATGTTGTGACCAATACACCTTTTGTGGCACCTTCATTCATTACAGTGCCATATAAATCTCTCACAGCGGCCACTCCGACCACATTTGTGTATCGTTTTGCTTGGATAACAATTTTGCCACCCCTGATTGGGTCAGGATCAAAAGCTATAGCATCAACACCACCATCTGCGCTTGCTTGAGTAACCTTAACTTCTCCACCATTTGATGTAAATTCTTTCTCGAATAGTTCTCGCACCAAATGTTCAAAGTCTTCCCAATGCATTGCCGCAAGATTTACAGAATCATCCAGATTGCCAACTACGTTTCTACCACTAATAAAGCGTTTGTCTGATTTGTCTAACTGAAGAATAGGAGGGATAGGTGTCAGATTGACAAGGCTAAAGGCAGCTACGCCTTTCATGTGTTTGAAGGTTGCCTTTGGGTCCACCCGCGCTAAATCAAAGACCATGAATTGGTCTTTGTTCGCCATTATCGACATGATGAATTTTGTATCTTCAATGCCCGTTGCCAGATTTGTGTTGGTTACAAGCCCGTTAAACCCAACCGCATCTAAAGCATTGACAACATCAGCTTCAAATAATTCATGTATTGTACGAATGCAAATTTGATAAATAACACTATCGTAAAGTTTTTTCAGTGCTGCCTGAGTTAAGGCTTTCTCTGAAACCTCATCACGGGATTTGATATATTTGTAAAATTCTACCGTTGGAAGTTGGTCTGGGGCAGGCAAGTCATATTCAACTACTGCTATACGACTGTCTTCTCTATATTCAAGTACCCAATTGTGCGGAAAGTAATCTGGATATTGAGAGCTGTTTAAAACTAAGTCACAGTATTCTTCAATTGCTTTTGGGTCTTTTTCTATATATCGAGCTTTGATGCTTTCTAGGGCATTATTCTCCCGTTGTTTTTCCTCTTCAAATTTTTTCTTTTTATTATCAAATTTAGCAAGCGCTTGATTAAATAAACGTTCCCGATAAACATTGGCCTGGCCTGTTTTTGCTATCTGTTTTTCCCATTGTTTTATTGCCTGTTCTTCACGCTTTTTACTTTGAATAACACTGTTATCAAAATCTTTCTTTATCTTCCTTCCAAGAAACAATCTGCTAAAAAAACCATACTCATTCTTTACTTTTTCGAATTGTATTTTTTCAGAAATTGGTTTTGCTGGTGGGAGAATTTTTTGAAATTCAGTTGGCCGGCCATAAGAATTGAATTTAATAAAAACAGGTACATTGCCATCATTGAAGAGTTTGACAGGTTTTACTCTAAATGCATCCTTACGTTTAATGACATCCCAGTCAACTGTATCGTCAACACTCAATGTATGAGAGAGGATATTATTTAGAGACTCGATCGCCTCTTTTGCCTCCTGATTTAATTCGTCAACATGTTCCGCTCGATTTTCTTTATGAATCTTGTCAAGGTGCCGTTGATATTTACTTTCCCAGGTACGCAACGTATCTTCAATTTTGCCTCGCAGGAGATAAAATTCGCTTGATTTAAGCGTCTTCGACAGATGCATTTCGTGAAAATCTAAATCCACACCAAAACTTGTCGGATTGCCTCTCGAATTGTAATTCTGATATGGATCGGACACCTCTATTTTGTCAGTGAGTAGGTCAGGAATGTTGTAATCAAAATTTAATGTTCTTACTTCAGCCATTTTACTCCCTCTTTACTTTATTCTTCAAACCCGAACGACCGAGCTCAGCCACCCGCCAACCCTTGGCACTCAACTTTCCTGGGCAGATTGCCTTAGATTAACTCCGAAAAAACGCACGTGCTCGCGGGTCGGCTGAAGCATTTTGTTGAGTTTTGTTATTCTTTTTCTTCGTAAAAGCTCAGGCTATCAAGAAGGTTTTGTGAAAATTGATAGATGTCAGTCACTTCATTTATTGGATGACGTGTTTCTTTTTTATCTTTATCGAAAAAGCCAATATATTTCTGACTTGCATTGAAACGAAGCCTGCAAATAGGTTTTCTGTTGTTGTCGTCAAGAAGAATGCCAAAATAGGATTTTGTGTCACGATGTGCCACCCGATTAGGAGCAATCTTCTGACAAACTATCGCTCGAACTATCTGATAACCTTCGAGTTCTTCTTCTGTAGTTACTATTCCGTCTGATTTTTCCATTAACTCTTGATCTTCTTCTGATTTTTCTCCTTCTTTTTGCACAGCTTTGACAGAATCAAGGAAATCGCTAACACTTTCATTGATAAATTGAAAAGATGCTTTCTTTACAAGGTCTGTAAATTCTTCTTTGGCGGATGCCGTGAAACGAGATCCACTATTGGTTGCATTGAAGAAATATCTAACAAAATTTTCATCTGGGTTTTCAAACTGTTTCGACATTATTTTTTTGATTTGAGAAGTATATTTTAGTTCGTTTGCTGTACTCAGCATGCGATTAAGATCAAATTTTTCTTTTGCTAGCTTTTTTACTTCAACTAATAAATTCTTTCTCAAATTCAGCATGTCCAACTCTAAAAATGGACTAACATCCATTTTGTTTGGTTCTTCGAGGTCAGAGAAAAATAAATAATTTACGCCATTTGTTAAAATAGCAATTCGTGACTTTGTAACAGTAAAATAGCGATAAAGTTGGCTCATGTTTAAATCACTGAGATTGCTTTTTGCCTGCTTGCACTCAATTAAAATTATTACTTCATTGTTTTGTACAATGGCATAATCAACCTTTTCACCTTTTTTGGTGCCATGGTCCGCCACAAATTCAGGAACAACTTCTTTAGGGTTAAAAACGTCATAGCCAAGAGCTGCGATAAAAGGCATGATGAGAGCATTTTTTGTGGCTTCTTCAGTTTCTAAGTGATCAATTAAAGACGGAATTTTTTCTGCTAATTCCCCGATTTTCTCATCAAAACTCATGGCTTATCTCCTATTTATGTGTTTTTTCTGTAGTTAATTTTTTGAAACCCAACAATAAGCACACCGGCTCGCCGACGAGTCCGTGTGCAACGACTATTTATGAACCGGATTAGCAGTCAAATCTTTAATCTTGGCAATTCACACAATATGTTCTGAAATTTCTTTTTCAAACCAACATTGAAAATGTAATAAAATCAAAAAAGCCGAAGTGCCAAAAAGGCGGCCCGGCTTTTTTTATCTGAATAATTTTCCGTGCAACCCGGCTGTCTTTTTCAGAAAAGACCCGTAGTTTTCCGCCTCTGCCTCACGACAAGTTTGGCATTTTTAAACATGATGTGTATTCAAACCAAAAAACTTTGTCAACCTAAAAAAACTAACACTTTGCTATCATTTAAAAATGACCCCACCGGGTTATCTTCATTGAAAGTCCAGCATCATATCTTTATTCTTGAGGTTAACATCAGAGAGAAGCCTGACCCAAAGGCTTGCTGCCCCCATAGGGGGATTTACCGTAAGCTAAGGAATTTTATCTTATTTTATGGCAGAGCCTCTGGCTCTGACCTGGCCCTGAGTACCAGGTTTTCTATATTCAAATACGCTCCAAAGCAAAAGCTTCTTTTATCTTTTGCTCAACCTTGAGATGCCCTGAGTGAGAATCAGGGGTAAAATCTCAGATCACTGCATTTCCTCGCTGACCTGTACGAATACGGACAGCCTCCTCAACAGGCGAAATAAAGATTTTGCCATCTCCGGATTTTCCAGTGCGAGCGCTCTGCTCAATAGTACTTACAATTTCCTCTGTTTGAGCATCTAAGCAAACAACTTCGATCCGGATTTGTGCCGGATAGCCGGAAGGAGAGTAATGACGTTTTTCCTGGACATACCTTCGAAACCCTCGTCCCATTCCACGTACTTCAGTCATAGTGGCGCCGGGAAAATCTTCGACCTTATGCAGAGCAAAAATAACATCATCAAGCATATTGGACTTGATGACGGCAATAATTCTTTTCATCAAATTTTCCTCCTTTTTTCACTGTAGCCTTCTATCCAACTATACACAGCAGGTATAACAAAAAGAGTGAGCATGGTGGATGTGGTCAGTCCAAAAATAACAACAGAGGCGAGTGGACGTTGCACTTCAGCACCAATTCCTCTGGCTACAAGCAGTGGCAGCAAACCTAGAACAGTTGTGGCCGCAGTCATCAGAACAGGTCGCAAGCGAAGCAATGCGCCATCCAAAACAGCTTCACTTATTTCTCTTCCTCTATCACGTAAGTCATTAAAGTAGCTCACCAGTACCATACCGTTTTGCACGGCAATACCCCCCTGTGTCAGGATAGATGTCGCCTCAATTGAAAATCAAAACCGGGGGCATTGAGGTGATTTTATGGGATACCCTATCGAAATGAAAGAAGCTGTGATAAAAAAGGTGCTGA
>JAFDHS010000384.1 GCA_019308655.1 Deltaproteobacteria bacterium | reverse complement strand
TAGTTCAATATAATCAAGTAACTTTTCAAGTGCCTCTTGATCCACCGACTGTCGTGAAAGGCGGATGATGATACTATCTTTTTCACTGGTTATTTCATAAGCTAAACTCATAAGTTGGCTGTTCCTTTCTTCTTACTCATTCTTACCCATTGGTAAGAATGAAGGGAAATTCCTGCTTCATGGAGGCTGCCCGAACCAACTGCTTAGGTCTTACCACCTCTCCACAGGCTGTCACCGTAGAACCTACGGCCAATTCTTCTAAATTAATCGCTGCATTTAAGTCCCGATCTATTTCAAGACCGCAATTATCACAGCGAAAAACCCTATCCGATAAAGTTAAATTGTCTTTCTTAAATCCACATTTACAACAGGTCTTGGAAGAAGGATAAAAGCGATCTGCCTGCACGATTTCAACGCCTAACTTCTTGGCTTTATAAATCAACTGCCTTACAAATTCTCCAAATCCCATATCCAAAATAAATCGGGATAACTTATGGTTTTTAGTCAAAAAGAGTCATTAACCCCTTAGCTTGCACTGTCAAATTCACCGCAGAGCCAAAAAGTTCATCGCCGGTCTTTTGCTGAGTTCTCTTTAATCCTCTTCAATCCTGATCATTCCAAATAGCTCTTTAACGATGCTGTTGAGGGGTCTGAACGCGCTATCTATTTTTCTGAAGCAGGTTTTCAATAATTTCCTGATAAACTTTTTTAGCTATTTGAAGCAATTCATCAGTTTCTTCTTTTGTTGGAAATCCAGCCGGCAAAAGCCCTAACCCACTGGGAGATATCTTGCGTCTACTCCCCGCCACAAATGGCTGGAGTATTCTTAAATTCTAATAAACCTCATCATGTGTTCCCATCGCTAATAGAAGAATATCATCTTCTCCACCTTTTTCCTCCTTCACAAAATCAAATACGATACGCAGATCGTATCCCGCACTGCATGCCCATGAGCCTGAAAGTTTGCCCTTAAGCTTATGAGTCTCCAGTTCAGGCGTAAATGGATTCACAACCAAAAGCCTTAAGATTTCGGCTATATCATTATTCAGGACCGGCCGTTTCCGAATCCACCTCTTAAAGGATCTTGTAAATGCATTACTCCATATGAGTGTTCTCATTGGACAAGCTCGCGCATAAGGTCATCCACCGTGCCCCGCCTAACTTCACCACGGGCATACTCCTCCCGCGCTTCCTTAACAGTTTGCGCAAGCCGTTCTCTCCGTTCCTCCGCTAACCGACGGTTGACAATTTCGATAATGGATTCTCGTTGCTCTTCCGAAAAAGACTCTATAATCTCCAAAGCTTCATCAAAAGTCGTAGTTTTCACAAGACATCAACCTCCTGTGTGTAATGTAGAAAGCCTCAGATACCGTTTATTCCTCAAATTGCATGATGATATCTTGACTACCGATTAAGAGCAAGAATAATCATGAAAGCAGCCACAATAGCTCCGCCCCTCCGGTTACGCGCCGAAACCAATAGCTCCGCCCCTCCGGTTACGCGCCGAAACTCGACTGAAAAGGGGTCAGGTCTACGTTTGACCTTTATTATTATTAAACCCTTAGCTTGCACTGTCAAATTCACCGCAGAACCAAAAGTTCATCGCCGGTCTTTTGCTGACAACGTTCTCTTTCAGCAATTCTAATTTTAAAGAATAACACCCCCCTGCCCCCCTCAAGGGGGGAATCTTTCCGTTAAATTCCCCCTTTGAAGGGGGATAAGGGGGATGTAACGCACAATTGTAAAAGAAAAAATGCCATAATTAGGATTGCTGGTCCTCTTTAATCCTCTTCAATTCGCTTTCCGTATGATCTTCTGTATAGCTGATTTCAATCCGGCAAGGTGATTTTCGCAAATATCAAAAATTATCTCATGATCCACCATTTCATAATGATGTGAAATGATATCACGCAGCCTCATAATTTTACGCCATTCAACATCCGGATACCTCTCGAACAATGAAGGGTCAATTTTATCAATTTTCTTGACTGTTTCTCCGATTACCTGAAGTCTCATGGAAACCGCATCGAGCAAAAGTACTCCCTCAGAACTGGTAACAAAGTCGTCTGCCAGATTTATTTTCGAAAACCTTTCCTCGATCAAATCAATTGACTCGAGAATTATTTTTAAATTATCGCTCAGAATAGGATTATGCATATATCACTTCATCCCCAATCCGTTCCGTAAGGTGTCGGTTGACCTTATTACCTTTTCGAACAATCTCAATTTTCCTGTCAAACTTCTCTTCCAGATAAATCTGCAAACCCGCAAGCCAATCAAAGCGAGGCGCCTCTAACTCAACGAGGAAATCAATATCGCTGTCAGCATGCTGGGTGCCCTTGGCGTAGGAACCGAAAAGACCGATATTTAATACACCATACTTATTTCTCAAGTGGGATTTTTCAGATTTTAAAACGGTTAGGATATCTCTCTGTGACAAAGTCCGGGGCATTGTTGTTTATTCCTTTCAGGGTTGATCATAAAAAGGGGGTCAGTTATTTTCAAAGATATCCGATTATTTCATCTATAACATCTGATATGTCAGGCAAAGAAGTATTTAATATTGCCCCATCATTTGTATGTTTGTGTTCCTTAAATCCCAATGCCGGCCTATGAGCAGCATTATCGTATCTGAAAATAAGTTTCCCCTCGCTATCCTGATATTGATATGCATAGCTAACTTTTTCAATTTTGTATTTGGCATCAATGTATTCTTTGATATGCAAAACCGAACGATCAACAAGGACTATGTTTGCCTTTATAATTGCTTGCTTATTCGGCCGTATTTCTTCTTTAATCTCAATAGATTCCGTATAACCATAATTCCCGATTTTTTCTATACTTTGGCGGAACAGTTCAAGGTAATCACGAAGTAACATTTTCTATGCTTTTTAAAATAATCAAACGTTCATTCAATCTTAAAAACAACTGATACTCTCCAGCCCATTCAACATATTCCATATCCCCGCCCTTCAGGTCTTCCGCACTCCACTCATGAATGAATTTCTTTGACGAAACATTATATTTTGTTTCAAATCTTTTCAGTCGTTTTTTTGCAAGGTCTAAGCTGTATTTTAAGCGTAACGTTTCTGTTTCCAAGGCATCTTTTAAAATCTCAGCCGCCTTATCGGGTTTATCTGTTTTCAAAATTATTTCAGCCATCATTATCTCCTTACGATCCCGTCCGTAGTCTGAGGACTCTTGTGGCATATTGGAAAAATTCATAAGCGATTAAGCTGATTGATTCAGGTACCATTCATATGTTGTCTTAATTCCT
>JAFDHS010000383.1 GCA_019308655.1 Deltaproteobacteria bacterium | reverse complement strand
CCTGAATACTGTTTTAATGCATGGGCTTCTTCTTCAAAAGCTTCATAAAAGAAAATTTTCAATACATACCTCCTCAACAAGTTAAAATCACAAATCGCAAGCACCAAATTTCAAATAAATCTCAAAATACAATATCCAAACTATAGGAAAATCACAAATATCTTTAGTTGGTTGTTTGGAATTTATTTGTTATTTAGAGTTTGTTATTTGGAATTTCCTTTATCATTTTGTAAAAAGAACCAATCTTAATACCCCAAAACTATTGAGTAAAAAATGGGAATTCCTATACTATTAAATTCATTTCAGCGATATTGTACTTTGATATGAAATGTGGCAAAGTAAAATTAAAATCAACTGCAACTTTGTTTACCCGGAGAATTTTTTAAATTGAAGAGAATAATATTGATTGTCAGTATAACGGCATTTTTATTTATTGCCGTTCTTTTTTTTCTCCTTTGGAAGTTTCATCTCTATGCCGGTCAACCTGTCGGTGATGATGATACTAAAAAGGTTGTGATCGTGGCTCCCGGGCAAAATTTCAATGTCACTGCTGAAAAGTTGCATGAAATCGGTATTATTAAAAGCCTTTTTAAATTTAAATTGCTTGCCCGCTTTAAAGGATATGATAAGCAAATAAAAGCAGGTGAATATCTTCTTTCCCCTTCCATGCCCCCGGATACCATACTTACCTATCTGTCAAAGGGTAAGGTCCGTCTTCACAGGTTAACGGTTCCTGAAGGTTACAATATTTACCAGATCGCTTCCATTGTTGCCGATTCAGGGCTGGGAATGAAAAAAGATTTTTTAAGTACTGCCGCTGACCTTTCTTTTGTTCATGAAATGAAAATTAAGGCCAATACATTTGAGGGGTATCTGTTTCCGGATACCTATTATTTTCCGAAAAATGTAACCCCCAAAAAAATTATACGTACGATGGTAAAACGGTTCAGGCGTGTATTCGTTTCTGAATGGGAGAAAAGGGCCGCAAGTCTCGGCTTGTCGATTCACCAGGTCGTTACGCTTGCGTCCATTATCGAAAAAGAGACAGGCGCTGCTTTGGAACGGCCTGTCATATCATCGGTTTTTCACAATCGTCTAAAAAAAAGAATGCGTCTTGAAAGCGATCCCACTGTGATTTACGGTATCATAGAGGATTTTGACGGTAATATTACCAGAAAACATCTGACAACATGGACACCGTATAATACCTATAAAATTGCCGGACTCCCACCCGGTCCCATCGCCAGTCCCGGAATTAAGGCCATTGAAGCCGCTCTTTTTCCTGCCGAAACCCGCTTTTTATATTTTGTTTCAAAGGGAGATACCACGCATAAATTCTCAACCAACATCAATGATCACAACAGGGCTGTAAGAAAGTATCAATTAAAGCGCTAAACGGGGAAAGTGGTCTTAAACTTAAGGAACAAAACCAATGAATATGGGTGAATTTTCAGATGAGCAACTGGCCGGACAGCGGCTTATGGTCGGTTTTGACGGAACGGATTTAAACTCAGATCTTATGTTCCTGATTGATACCATAAAAGTGGGCGGGATTATACTGTTTGCCGGAAATTTATCCGCTCCGGATCAAATAAAATCGTTGTGTGTATCCATTCAGGAATATGCCGCCTCATGCGGCCAGCCGCCTTTGTTTATTGCTATTGATCAGGAGGGGGGACAGGTAGCAAGGCTGAAGAAGCCTTAAGCCTTTTACCCAATTTCCGGGCGGCAATCCCGAAATGAAAGCTTTGGCGGATGCAGCATATTTTGCCAGGGTAACGGCCTCGGAACTTAAAGAGGTGGGCGTCAACATGAATATGGCGCCTGTTATGGATGTTGCATTTGAAGGAACGGAAAGTGTAATGGCCGGGAGAGCTTTCGGCAATGATCCTCAATGGGTATCAAATATGGGAGTGGAGGTGATTGCGCATCTGCAACACAATCAAATCATGGCGGTTGCCAAACATTTTCCCGGTATCGGCCGCACAACATTGGATTCACATTTTGAGATGCCGTTTCTTGATACTGATTTTTCAATGATGCAATCTACCGATATGATACCCTTCGAAGCCGCTATAGCCCATAATGTGTCCGGGATAATGCTTTCCCATATCTGTTACACAAAAATTGACCCCAAGTGGCCGGCAAGTTTATCGACGTATATCGCAAAGGACCTTTTAAGGGGGCAAATGGGGTTTGAAGGACTGGTCTTAACCGATGATTTGGACATGAAATCAATCGAAGGGCATTATGACATACAAACCGTTATAAAACAGATCATTTCAGCGGATATTGACCTGGTCCTTATCTGTCACAAGGGTCCGAATATTGAGCGGGCGTTTAAAGAGATATTAAAAGAGATGCAAGTTGATCGAAATACCAGGTCAAAAGCTTTG
>JAFDHS010000382.1 GCA_019308655.1 Deltaproteobacteria bacterium | reverse complement strand
CCTCTTTGAGTTGTAAGTACTGCTCTTTGATCCGGAAATCGGCCTGCTCAATATCTTTGTCCAGCTTCGCCTGCTTTACCTGCAATGCAGACAATTGTTTTGAAAGCGCTTTAAGCGTCTTTTTAGCAGCCTTTAATGCGCTTTCCGTTTCATCCATTGCAGGGATGTTGCCTTCGGCATAGGGGTGATTTTCGGACCCGCACAAAGGACACGGCTTCCCATCTTCAAGATGAGCCCGCTCAGCTTCCAGGTTCCTGATGCGATTCATAAGAACGACCTGCTTCTCCAGATATCCGACTTCTCGTTCCCGAGTTTTCTGTTTTTCAGATGCAGCCGTTATCTCTCGACCTGACTTTACCTTTTCTTGTTTAAGGGATGTATGCGTGGTCTGTAATTCCAACAATTTAGTTTGGGTTGTGGAGATCGTGTTCAGTAAATCAGATACTTTTTCCAGAACCCGGGAGCGTTCCTTGAGTCCGTCCAATTCATTGCGCCACTGTTGAATATTCCGTCCATCAAGGCGTTTTTCTATGGCGTCGGAAAGCTGCCGGGTTTGGTCCTTTGAATTTTTTATACGGCTCTGCAGCTCGGTTGCGGCCTGTTCTGATTTCAAACAGGCGAGAGCTTGTCCATCGTGTTGTTTTTTTGCTGTTTTGAGGGCCTGGTTTAATTGATGTTTCTTATCAAAAGCCGTCCGAAGGTTGTCGAGTCTTTGTTGAATGCCGGTAAGATCCGATACCAATGCGGCGTCAACGTCATGTTTGGATAAGTATTGGTCAATTGAAGACAGATCGCTCCTGGCTGAATGGTGTTTCTTTTCAGTTTCAGTTTTTATTTTGCCGATCTTTTCAATCTGTTTGTGTAAGGCCTGAATCTCTTTTGCAGATGATTTTTTTGCCTTTGTTTTTTCTTCGATCTGAAAATCAAGAGCCCGGACCTTTTTGATAATTTCCTGTTCTTTTTTTAGATTCTCACGTGCGGTTTGAAGGTCTCTTTCCGTATTCTTTCTGGCAGAGTCGGACTCGGTTAATGCTTTCTCATATTCGGGCTGCCGGTTTTGCGCATCAAATAAAGCTTGGATGTCATTTTTCTGTTGATTTCTCAGGAAAGACAGAGCGGCAAATTCACCATCAACCAGGACAGCCTGGTTTGCTCTTTGTAATTTTTTTTGTTCGGGTTCAAAATTTTTTTGCTTTATTTGGAATGCTTCAAGCTCCCCTTCTATGGCGTCAAGTTCTTTCTCCAGATTTGCCATTTCATCCAGCCAGGTGACAGCCTTATTGAGCTGCTCATTCTTTTGGGAAAGTTCTGTTTCCGTATTCTGTTTTTCTTTCAGATCGTCAGTTAGTTGTTGTTTCTCTTCCGCACTCAACAACTGAATGCCGGAAAGTTCCGCCTTCAGTAAATCAAGTTTTCCGTGTTCTTCACGGTGCCGTTCATGCACTCGCCGGGAAATTTCACTGTAAAGTTCGGTTCCGGTGATCTGCTCCAGGATCGGTGCTCTTTCGTCCGGAGCTGCCTGGAGAAAGGCTGCAAAACCGCCTTGGGCCAGAAGCATGGAACGGGTAAAGCGGTCAAAATCCATACCGGTTCTTGACTCTATGGCTGCGGCCACATCACGAATTTTTGTCTCTATGATTTGTCCGTTTTTTGCATCGGCAATTTCGTGCTTGGGGGGCTGAAAGTCCCAATGGCACCGAAAACGCCCGGATTGTGTTTCAAAGGTTACTTCGGCAAAGCATTCCCCGGTCTGCCGGGCCATGATTTCATTGCCGCTTTTGGTTACCCTGGTCAAACGGGGAGTTCGGCCATACAAGGCCAGACAGATCGCATCGAGAATCGTTGTTTTCCCGGAACCGGTGGGACCGGTGATAGCAAAGATACCGTCCGAGGCATATTCAGGAGACGTAAAATCGACGAACCACTCACCGCAAAGGGAATTTAAGTTTTTGAATCGTAATTGTAATATCTTCATCTTCAGCCCCTCTATTCCGCGTTCCGGTCTTCTTCATAAAGAGACGTCAGGGTCTCCTGATAGACATGGATGAGTTCCGGCCGCTGTTCGTCCGGAACGCCGTGGGCATCCAGACAACGTCTAAACACATCATTTGCATCCAGATCATCCAGGGTTTCTTCTTTCTCCATTCGGCGCATAACATGCTCAACAATGCGTCTGTTTTTAACGCGA
>JAFDHS010000381.1 GCA_019308655.1 Deltaproteobacteria bacterium | reverse complement strand
GCAACCTTTCTTGTGGTGATCGGCAATTTTGGAATCAGCCTGTCGTAATACCCTTCCCCCACTCCTATTCTGCCTCCCTTTTCATCAAATGCAACACCTGGAATTATTGCTATGTCAATGCAATCGATGGGTACAATCTTGCACCTGTCGGCATCGGGTTCCAATATACCGTTCAATCCAGGCTTTAAATCGGTATCAGGATGATCAACTTTAAACAAATTTACTTTATATTTATCCGTACCAAAGACAGGAATAACAACCACTTTATTTTTTTCGCAACATTTTTTTATTACCTTCATGGTGTCAACTTCGATACCACGAGCAATATAAAGCAAGGCAATTTTCGCTTCCACGAAGTTAGCGAATTCAAAGAGCCGATTTATTTCACGTTTTTTCGCTATTTCGACGTCAGAAAGTTTATTTATTATTGTTTCAATATTCTTACGTATTTCAAGCTTTTTTTCTTTGATATCCTCCATGGGTTATCTCCAATGCAAAAAATTAATAAATTTTACAACATATCAATGGTTCGGTAAAAAAAATTGAATCCAATAATTTCAAAAGGTTACGAAAGGTCTATTAAAATATCCGGTTTTAATAATTTCAGACAGTTATGCCTTTTGACCTGTAAATCAAAAAAAGTTACCGAACCATTGACATATAAAACAATATACAAATAGAGAAGCAAAGTCAACTTGCAATAATCATTGACTAAATGACTTGTCCATGATAATTTTATTTGATTGCTTTTCAGATCAATGTATTTATATTTAAATATGATCCACCCTGTTTTTTCCTTTTTCGTAGTGCCAGGTAAACATCGGTACGGCTGAAGGCTTGGGCAAAAACATATCAGCTCAAACTATAGGTATTGTTATGCTTGAAATCAAGTATGTTAGGCAAAATTTATCAGAGGTTCAAAAATCACTTGAGAATAGGGGTGAAACCGCTGACCTGGAAACTTTCACGAATGCCGATGGCGACCGAAGGGCCATTCTCCTTGAGATTGAAGACTTGAGACATCGCCGC
Source organism: Deltaproteobacteria bacterium (assembly GCA_019308655.1). GTDB lineage: Bacteria > Desulfobacterota > Desulfobacteria > Desulfobacterales > JAFDHS01 > JAFDHS01. The sequence goes on along the minus strand of JAFDHS010000381.1, from coordinate 1,203 downwards.
AATATCGTTTCCGATGAAATCGCAAAAATAAAAAAACAGGGGAAAAATGCAGACGGTCTTGTCTCTGAAATGCGTGAAGTCTCTGCAAAAATAAAGGAACTGGATAATTCTTTGGCGGAAAACGAAAAAAAAGTAAATGAAATTCTTATTGCCCTGCCGAACCTACCCCATTCCTCTGTTCCCGTGGGAAAGAACAGCTCTGATAATCGTGTTGAAAAGCAGGTCGGAAAATGCCCTGATTTTGATTTCACCCCTCTGCCTCACTGGACTTTAGGGGAAAACCTGAAGATATTGGATTTTGAAAGAGCCGCAAAGATTACCGGTGCACGCTTTCCTCTCTACATGGGAGCAGGAGCAAGGCTGGAAAGAGCGTTGATCAGTTTTATGCTTGATATTCATACGACTGAACATGGTTACAAAGAAGTTCTCCCTCCATTTATTGTAAACCGAAACAGCATGACCGGCACCGGCCAGTTGCCCAAATTTGAGGAAGATCTGTTCAAGTTGGAAGGATGGGATTATTTTATGATTCCTACGGCTGAAGTCCCTGTTACCAATATCCACCGGGATGAAATCCTGGAGGAAGCCATGTTTCCCATCATGTATACAGCTTATACACCGTGTTTTCGTTCGGAAGCGGGCTCATACGGCAAGGATACCAGGGGATTGATCAGACAGCATCAATTCAATAAGGTGGAATTGGTTAAATTCTCTACGCCGGAGGACTCCTACGATGAACTCGAAAAACTTTTGCATGATGCCGAAACGATTTTAAAACGCCTTGATCTTGCCTACCAGGTCGTTCTTCTCTGCTCGGGAGACCTGGGTTTTTCTGCGGCAAAGACTTATGATATCGAAATATGGATGCCGGCACAGAACGTCTATAGAGAGATTTCATCGTGCAGCAATTTCGAAAGCTTTCAGGCCAGACGTGCAAATATCAGAGTCAGGAGAAAGGGAAAAAAGAGAACGGAGCTAGTCCATACATTGAATGGATCAGGCCTTGCAGTCGGCCGAACGGTTGCTGCAATATTAGAAAACTACCAGCAGGCTGACGGTTCTGTTGTTATACCGGAAGCACTGCGCCCTTATATGGGAAATATGGAAAGAATAACGCCGTGAAAATAGAAGATTTTCCAAAAGATATTCAGCCTTACATTATTCCGGAACCCAAAGGCAGACTGATCTATCGCTGTCTGAGCT
>JAFDHS010000380.1 GCA_019308655.1 Deltaproteobacteria bacterium | reverse complement strand
AAACAGGCGGAAAGAATACTCAACCGCCTTCAAGACAGGCCGGGAGGTGCAATGATTCCGTCTTATCACCAAAAACAGGTGGAAAAAGACTGGTAGTATAGAATGTATCCAATAAAAAAACTGTTTCTTATAATATTGTTGATCGTTGTATTTCCCGTTTTTGTCCAGGCCATGGAGATTCGGGCTTTTGTTGATAAAACGCACATAATCCTTGACGAATCCGTCCATCTTACAGTGAGTATCAACGGAGAAAAGGCTGGGGTTGACGTTTCCGGCATACGGGATTTTACGGTGATTCCCGGGGGAACAAGTACCAGTGTCCGGATCATAAACAGCAGCGTTTCCAGAGTAATTACCTACAATTATACTCTTATTCCCTCAAAAGAAGGACGCCTTGTTATCCCCCCCTTAACGGTTGAAAAAGACGGGCAGGTGTATCATACAAAAGAGATTATCGTTGATGTTTCAAAAAATCCTCAAAATGATACCGGTCTGAACGATATATTTGTCGAGGCGGATGTCTCGAATCCCAACCCCTGTGAAGGGCAGCAGATTATATACACCTTTAAATTGTACAGTGCCGTTCAGATTGCAAATGCCAAATTTCAGAAACCCGATTTTTCTGATTTTATTGCAAAAGCAGTTGAAGGTAATAGATCCTATCATAGCGTCATTGCCGGACGGGATTACGCGGTAACCGAAGTCGTCTATGTGCTGATTCCCCTTAAAGCCGGAAATATAAAGATAGAACCGGCGATTTTAACTTGCAACGCGGTCGGCCGCAGCAACAGACGCTCGGGTTTTCCATCGGGTTCTTTTTTTGATGATCCTTTCTTTGGTCTTGGGGGAAGACAACTTGAATCCAGACATTTTAAAACACCGGGTTTGACGGTAACGGTGAAACTATTGCCGCCTTATGCAGAGAAGGTGAAGTATTCCGGCCTTGTTGGAAAATTCAAGGTCAAGGCTGAAATTGAAGATAAAAACCTCGAAGTTGGAGACTCCACCACACTGAAAATCATGATCGATGGGACCGGAAACATCATGGATACCGAAGAACCGGAGGTTAAGGTCCCGGAAGCGTTTAAGGTGTATGCGGATAATCCTGAAGAGGATATTCATATGGGTCCTGATGGATTTTCCGGTAAAAAAATCTTTCGTTTTGCGCTGGTGCCTTTAAAACAGGGCAGTTATGAAATAGAGCCGATTCATTTGAGCTATTTTGATACCTCCAGGGGTGAATATGAGATCATTTCAACCCAGTCGATTTTGTTGAAAATTAATCCATCTTCAGAAAAGGGGGGAGAGACTGACAAATTAAATCCTTTTTCAGCAACCGAGACAGGCAACAAACCTTTTTTGAAAAAGCAAAAGGTCGAATTTACGGGGCGCGACATTCTGCCTTTAAAAGAAGATCCCGACGCACTGAAAAACCGGAATGAATTTTCAATGCTCCGTTTCATTATCTTTCTGTTGGCCCCGGTCTTTTTATATTTTAGCGTAAGGGCTTCGCTATTATTTATGCGCGAAAAAGATGACCCGGCGAGCATCATGTCGCAACGAGCCATAAATGCATTGAAAAAAGCAGGCAGCAGTGATGCATCAAAGGAAGAATTCTTCACTTGGCTTTACCGAGCCTTGGTTTCATCGATTTTATCCATTGCCGGTGTCACAGGAGAATCGCTGACGTGTGTCGAAGGCAGTGGAATTGCTGGAAAAGATCGAATCGGCAAACTATAGCGGATTGAGCATGGATGCAGCCTTTCGTGAAAATCTTTTTTCAGAAACAAAAGCGCTGATCAAAAGATTGGACCAGTTTAAGAAGTGAGCTAAAGTGATCTAAAGTTTGAAGTGAGCTAAAGTTAAGGAGTCGCTTCGCTCCGTCTTTTTATGTGTGAAATACTTGGCGATTCTTTGCGTTCCTGGCGGTAGAAAAAAATAACCGCAAAGAGTACAAAGGGTAATGAACGGGGTAGGGGAGAGTGGATGGTTTATTTAAAAATGATGTTATTGGGTTTGATCTTTGTTGTTTTGATGACGACTGGGATCGAGGCTGCTGAGTTTACACGTGATTTTGAAGATGGGGTTCAATACTACAAGGCGGATAATTTTTCCGCGGCAATCTCGGCGTTTTCAAAAATCGCGGATGCCGGCGTCAACAACGGCAAGCTTTTTTACAACCTTGGAAATGCATACCTT
>JAFDHS010000379.1 GCA_019308655.1 Deltaproteobacteria bacterium | reverse complement strand
AATAAAGCTATCTGTTGATTTTTACTCGTGTCGACTTTTGCTATGATAAACTTATTTATATGCTCTCGGGCCATGGCATTGACAATCGGCATCATCATCTGGCAAGGACCACAGGTTGGAGAAAAAAAATCTACCATAATTGGTAATGGGGCCTGTTTCACAAAATCATGGAAGTCTTGATCGCCAAGTTCAACAGGCACTGCTTGATTTGTCATGTTGATAGGGGTCTTGCAATATCCACATTTAGGCAGCAGGTATTGTTTATCCGCCGGAATTCTATTTTTCTTGCTGCATGACGAGCAGGAAACAATCAGAGTATTCACGAAGTTACCTCCTATTTTTCTTTTTTAATCTCCATCTACAGCAGTTGGGCCAAATTGAGTTGATCCTTTTTTATGTAGCCAAACGGGCTGCTGTGCATCCGGCAACAACAAGTAAGTATATGGTTTCTTGATATTTATCATGCAGGAAAATAATTGACAACGATATTAGTTAGAATTTTAGGCTCAATCGTAACATAGTTAGAATTTTAGGCTCAATCGTAACAGGAGATTCACCCGGTGAAAGGCCTGAACGATGCCAGGATCGAATGGTACGGGTAAATGATAGCGACAGGTATGGGAGGACTCCTCAATGATGGGGAGTCCTATCCCGATATGCCAACCTTTGATTTAAGTGGAAATCTTTCTGGATGCTCTATAGATTCAATTCCTAAATCCACATCAAGTTCAGGCCAATAAAAATGACCTGGGGTTGGCTCTTCGACATTTAATATCTTACCTATCGGAACATCCTTAAACCAAGGGAATTTATCAAATGGAATAAAAAGTTCCCTATCTCCAGTTATAATCCATATGCCATGACTTGAAATATTAGTAACCTCAACTACTAAAGTGTGTTTGCCAAGCGCCTGTGAATTCATTATAGTGTTCCTCTATTATTTCTTCGATTTGTTTAAGCTGTAATCGCGATAAGCGATAATTCCTGGCTAACTCAATCTCTGGCTCCAGCCAAAATTTTGTTTCACCATTTTCACAGTAAATATGGACATGCATTCTTGTTTCTTCTCTGGAAAAGAAAAAGAATCGATATCCTTTTTCGCGTAATATCGTTGGACTCATATTATCCTTTCATTTGCATAACGCCAGCTGTTGAGCCGCCGTTTTTGGTCTCGGAAATTGCGTATGTAATTTTCCGTGTCAAAAATCAAGCGAAGCGCAGTCGCCCAAGGCGGGGTTGGCTCGAACAAACTTGATAGCGTTCTCCCGTCCGCGACCAAACCTATAAGTAACAATGGCTCCATAGCTCTTTTTAGAAATACTTGATGGGTCAAACCTTGATTATGATCAATAGTCAAGGTTTGACCCCCCGTTCCTTCTGTGTTTTACAAAATCAACCGCGTGTTCACGGATTGAAAAAACTTTCTTGAAAAAAAGGTCATGGTATCCCATGCGTCCTGCCCTGCCTGATTCAGAGTTAAAAAAAAGAAGTTGCCCGAAATTATAAACTCCATTGTTGCATGGTTCATAAAAAAATCAAAATAAAAAAACTATGAAATCCGTGAATTCCGGGTAGAGTAGATGTAGGATGGGCAAAGCGGAGCGTGCCCATCTTTTGCATTAAATTTCGTCATTTGTGGCAAATTGCGTTTCGACCATCCCTTGCCAAAGGCACAGCTTAATTCACGAGCCGGATTTCCAATCATCTGTTTACCCTATTCCGCCCATCGTGCTCGGGTAATGTTTTATATTTTTGATGGACACGGCAAACTTTTGCACATCTTTCGCAACGTAGTCATCGACAATTGATAGACAGCTAAGCAATTTCTTATAGTCACAGATCAAGGTTTGACCCCATTCCTTCTTAAAGGTTAGAAATAAAAAGGCATTCTTTCCATGAGTATACGCGAGCCAACTATTCCGGTTCTTGTCAATAATTAAGTAAGATCTCCCTTCCACCCAGAAGCGTGGGAACGAGGAAAGAACATCTTTTCTAAATTGATTTATTTTATAATTTAAATTATAATAACTTCAATTATAATAATTAAAAAGGTGCTATTATGGGTCAAAAATTTGTAAATAGAGAAGATGAATTAAAATATCTACACAAAGAGTACGATCAGAAAAGATCATCCCTGGTGATTATATACGGCAGAAGAAGAATCGGAAAGACAACGCTTATCAAACATTTTATTAAGGGAAAAAAGGCTCTGTATTTTATTGCAACAGAAGAGTCTGAAAGAGAAAATAAGAAAAGTCTGCAACATGCGCTTGCGGACTTTACTGGAAATGGGCTTTTAAAAAAAGATGTCGCCTTGGAATGGGGTGAGATATTTTCCATATTTACCCATTATAATCCCGCTGATCGAAAAATTTTGGTTATTGATGAATTTCAATAT